>JAUWLN010000059.1 GCA_030613665.1 Dehalococcoidia bacterium | reverse complement strand
TAAGAGATGGATAGCTTCGCATGCCAACTGCCATGCTGAATGGGGCGCAGAACCGGCTCTGGTACACCCCGTATTCGGTGCCGAACTTTATGCAGTCAAGGGCATACGGCAGGCGGCCATCGCGGTAAAAATCAGGTGTCTTTAGTTGGCGCAGGTCATCCGGTTCCTTGACCAGCGGGTCGCGGAAGTCAACGGTGGGCATGGCGTTGTCGCTGTATATCATCTTTCCGCCCATACCCTCAATCTCAAAATTGTACACATCGGCGACGGGCAGGAGGATATCCATATCATAGTACGCGGCCACCAGTGCTGTGGTATCAACAAAGGCTCTGGCATCCCGGTAGAAAGTCCTGGCCGGTACGCCAGCGAGAGCCATGGCATGGTCGTGCATCTGGGCGAAGACGCGAATCTAGGGTCGGTCTTGGTTCATAAAGAAATCTTTGACTGTCATCGTTTAAACCTTTTCTTTTTCGTCTGGCATTTCAGCCTGTGTTACCAGTTGCCTGGCCTTCTCCACGGCATCGAAAGCATCTTTGCCCCAGGCATCGGCTCCAATCTCGTCGGCAAACTCCTGGCTAATCGGTACCCCGCCGATAATCACCCTGACACTGTCCCGCAGCCCGCTGTGCTTGAGCTCTGTGATAATATTTCTCATCTCTGGCATGGTGGTAGTCATATAGCAGCCCAATCCCAGAATGTCAGGCTTGCTTTCTATTATTTTGTCTATAAAAGTCTTCATGGGCACGTCTTCTCCCAGGTCAGTGACATTGAAATTGGCACATCGCAGCATATCGATGACTATCTTTTTACCCAGGTTGTGCATGTCACCGGATACGGTGCCGATGAGCACTTTCCCTGTACTTCCGATTTGCCCGGCGGATAGATGAGGTTCAAGGACCTCCATCGCTATCCGGAAAGCTTCGGTGCTCATGACAATATCCGGCCAGAAATAGACGTTCTTATTCCATAATTCTCCCGCCTCTTGAATACCCGGTACCAATGCGTTGCTTATTATAATCGCTGGCTGGATACCAGCTTCTAGGGCTTCTTGTGATAATTTCACAGCCAGGTTGTCATCACCTTCGACTACGGCTTTTCTTATCTCCGGCAGATTATCAGACGTAATGCACCTCCTTGAGAGCAGTTAGTGATTCGAGGAGTTATTCGCTCAATTTTAACTTAAAAGCGGTCAATCAGCGCGTTGTTTTGTTCCTGGCTTCGTCGCAGGCCAGGATGGCGTGCAGAAGGACGCTGGCGCCGGCCGCTATAAATTCAGGCTTCGTGTTCTCCAGTTCATTGTGGCTGATGCCGTTTTCGCAGGGTATGAAAATCATGCCCGTTGGCGCTACCCTGGCGACGTACACGGCGTCGTGGCCGGCTCCGGAAATAATGTCGCGGTGGCTGTAACCCAGCTTTTCCGCAGCACTGCGCACATGATTGATGCATTCCCGGTCGAACTCCATTGGAGTGACATTCCAGTTGTTAACCAGCCTGGCCTCCACACCCGAGTCTCTGGCGGTAGCATCCACCATTTCCCTGAGTTCCCGGTCTATCTGGAGCAGCACGTCTTCATCCGGGTGGCGGAGGTCGACGGTGAAAAAGACCGACCCCGGAACCACGTTTCTTGAGTTTGGTTTGACCACCACGTGGCCGACCGTTGCCACGGCAAGGGGGGCATGGTTCAGGGCGATGGCTTGAATTGACTCGACCATCCGGGCGCAGGCCACCATGGCGTCGTGGCGGGCGGGCATGGGAGTGGTGCCAGCATGGGCATCCTGTCCGGTTACGGTTATCTCGTACCACTTCTGTCCCTGCATGCCGGTGACGGCGCCAATCAAAATGCCCTCTTTTTCCAGAACCGGCCCCTGCTCGATGTGAAGCTCAAAGTAGGCGCCAAGTTTGTGGTCGGGGCATTTGCGTTCACCACGGTAGCCGATGCGCGCCAGCTCCGCCTCGAACTTCTTCCCGTCGCGGTCTTCAGAGGCATAGGCAAAATCATGTTCAAAAACACCGGAGAACACACCGGAGGCCAGCATCGGCGGTGTGAAACGGGAACCTTCCTCGTTGGTCCAGTCGATAAGCTCCAGCGGGGCACTGGTGGTATGTCCGGCCTCGTTCAGCGTGCGCAGTACCTCAAGGCCAGAAAGGACGCCGGCGATGCCGTCGAATTTACCCCCGGTGGGCTGGGTGTCAAGGTGGCTGCCGATGGCAATCGGCGGCAGCGTATCGACTTTCCCGGGACGGCGGGCGAAGATGCTGCCCATTTCGTCAATGCTGACGGTGCAACCGGCCGACTCGCATTCCCGGGCCAGCCAGTCGCGCACCTGGCGGTCGGTGTCGGACAGCGTCAGGCGGCAGACGCCGCCTTTTTCGGTGCCGCCAAATTTGGCGGTCTCCATAATTGTGTCCCACAGCCTTTCCCCGTTAACCTGTAAATTTTTCATTCTGGCCTCCGTTGTTTAACTTGTCGGCACTCCGCACCAGTCCATGATGAAAGCGGCGAGCACTTTCGTGCAATCGAGCACGGAGTCAATTTCCACATATTCATTCACACCGTGAATATTCTCACCGTCCGGCCCGAAGGAAAGAGCCGGCATGTTGAAGTACGGTGCCAGGCGGGTATCCATGCCCCATGTAGCCCCGGCAACCTCGACGTTCGATTTCAGGGTGCTGTCCGCAACCGACTTGAATGCCAGGATAAACGGGTCGTCCGGTGCCTGTTCCCATGGGATTGCCTGTTTTTCGTACCAGATAACCTCCGGGGGGTGCTGCCGCAGCCATTCGTCGCCCTCCGCTGCTTTTTTAACGGCCTGCTGGACCTGATGCTTCACCGCATCCGCGTTTTCGGCGGGCAGGTGGGACATGCGACACGTAATCTCCGCACTTCCCGGCACGGTTGAAATCCAGTCGCCGGCCTGATAGGTGCCGATATTCAGATGGCAGGAGCGGCCGGAGTGCTTTTCAAAAAGCGGATGGTGGTTATCCTGCGCCCGCCTTACATCGAGTTCCACCAGAGCGTCGTAGACCCGGTTCATCTTGCCGATGGCGTTGACCCCGGTGTGCGCCGCGCCGGCATGGGCTGACTTACCGATTACCCTGACTTTGAAGAAAAGAATGCCGGGATGGGCAATCATTATCTTCATATTTGGCTCGGGAATGATAAGGGCATCGGCGGTAAAGCCTTCGACCAGGCAGGCGAGTGTCCCGCCACCGGCCATCGGTTCTTCCTCGATTACGCTCTGCAGGATTACCGTGCCTTCTGGTTTGAACTCGGTTTCCAGCAGGGCTTTCAAAGCGTGGTAGTTGGCCATCAGCCCCGCCTTCATGTCACAGGCACCGCGACCGTAGAGCTTGTTACCAACAACCCTTCCCTCCCAGGGCGGGAATTCCCATTCCACAATCGGTTCCGGGGGAACCACGTCGATATGTCCGTTCAGTACCAGAGACCTGGCCGACGGGTTGCCTTCCATGACGCCAACGATATTGGGCCGCCCGCGGTAATCAAAATCCGATTTTACATAGGCTTCGTGGCGGAGCATTTTATCCAGGTCGGTGTCCAGTGATGTTACCTTCAAGCCCAGGTCCGAGTATAAACGGTGCATGTATTTCTGAGCCTCACCTTCCTGCCCGGTCACGCTGGGGACCTGGACCAGCCCGCTCAGGTCGTGAACGATTTCATCGCGCCTGCCTTCGATGAAGCGGAACACTTTTTGCCTGATTTCGTCTTTGTCTGCCATATCGGTACCTTCCGTACTTTGATAAACGATACAAAACTATCATTCACTGTATCAGAAATGAACCTCTCAAGGCAACGAGCTGCCGCGATTGTCAGAACTGGTTGTCCGTGATATATTGCAATTAAACAGGCAAGGAGAGGGCAGGTGCTGTTACTGAACCAGAATGACGTGATGAAAGTGCTTGATATGGCGCAGTGCATGGAGGCGGTGGAAAAGGCGTTCGTTGAGCTGGCTTCCGGCACCGCGGTTCTGCCCCCGCGCATCAACCTGTTCACCGGGGAAGGCCTGGGACTCTACATGCCGGCGTATCTCAAGGAGATGGGCGCGCTGGCCTGCAAGGTGGTGACCAGCTATGTCAATAATCCCGCAAAGCACAAATTGCCCACCATCATGGGTAAAGTGCTGCTTCAGGACCCGGAAACCGGCGATGTTATCTGCATTATGGACGGTGGCTACCTCACCGCGGTCAGGACCGGTGCCGCCAGCGGGGTTGCTACCAGGTACCTTGCCCGCGAAGACAGGGGACAGAAGGTCGGCATCTTCGGTGCCGGTGCCCAGGCCCGGACGCAACTTCAGGCGATGACCGTCGCCAGAGATATTGACAAAGCCTGTGTTTATGACGTAAATGATGAAGCGGTGGGCCGGTTTATCACGGACATGGCATCTTCACTTCAGCTTGATATTATCAGGGCGGCATCAGCCGACCAGGTCCTGGAAGAAGCGGACATCATCTGCACCGCCAGCTCATCGCCGACGCCTGTATTTGACGGCGGTAAAGTCAGAGAGGGAACCCACATCAACAGCGTCGGTAGCCACACGCTCAGGGCCCGGGAGCTGGACACGGCTACCATAAAGCGGTCGAAAATAATTGCCGATTCCTATGACGCGTGCCTTAACGAGGCGGGGGATATCATGATTCCCATTCAGGAGGGGGCGATTGACAAATCTCACCTGCATGCTGAGCTGGGCGAGGTGATTACCGGGAAAAAGCCGGGCCGGGTGGATGAACGGGAGATAATCCTGTTCAAGTCCAATGGGCTGGCCATTCAGGATGTCGCCGCCGCCAAGCTGGTCTATGACAAGGCGGTGCAGGCGGGTATCGGTATCAGCGTTGAGTTATAGGCTTGTTTTTACCAGTTACCCCACTCTATACCGCTCGATGGCCTCCTCGTCAAGATCAATGCCCAGCCCGGGCCCCTCCGGTACTTCAACGCAGCCGTCCACCACCGGCATTTTCTTGTTTGGTCAGGTCCCAGCGTATCGGGGTCTCCTCAACGCAGTATTCCATGATGAAGGCACTCTGGCGGGAGGCCAGGAAGTGCAAACCTGCGGCGGAGCCGATGGTATTGGTGTAAAAATGGTCGACCACCTTCACGCCGCGGTCTTCGGCGAAATCAGCCACCCGGCAGGCTTCAGTCAGGCCGGTGTTTTCCACGTCTATCTGGACGATATTGATGCTGCTGCGCTCAATGAAGTCCTGGTGGGAAAACCGACCCGCCTCACCTTCTCCGGCGGCGATGGGTATGGGAGAGACGCCGGTCAGTTTGTGGTAGCCTTCCACATTCTCCCGGTTGAGTGGCTCCTCCAAAAAGAGCACGTTGTAGTCCTGGAACTGTTGCGCCCGCTTGATGGCGGTGTTGGCGTCCCAGCAGCAGCCGGCATCGATGATGAGGTCGTTTTTCTCCCCCACGCCCCGCCGGCCCCCTTCCACAAGCTCAAGGTCCAGCTTTTCGCTCTGGCCCATCGGCGTCCAGCCGAACTTCACCGCGGTGAACCCCTCGTCCACCCATCTTTTCCCGATTTCGGCGGTGGACTTGCCGTCGGGGCCGAACAGTATGCTGGCGTAGGCACGCAGCTTCTTGTGAAAGGCACCGCCCAGCAGATGATAGACCGGCTGGTTATAGTACTTGCCGGCAATGTCCCAGAGGGCGATGTCGATGGCGGCGATGGCGTGGCAGATGATGCCGCGGCGCCCCAGCCTGATATTGCGGGCCTGGAGCAGGTGATTTATGGGCCTGATATCCAGCGGGTTCATGCCGATGATTAGCCTTGCCAGGCCGGTGGCGCTGGCTCCGCTCAGGGGCGCTTCTATCATTGCTTTTATCACGTGAGGCAGGGAAAAAGAGTCGCCGATGCCCACTATTCCTTCATCGGTATGGACCTTGACGACCACCGCGTCCTGCGCTGATGAATACTTGGCCTCGGAAACTTCTTTCTCCGGCAGACGCAGTTCAATGGCTTCAACTCTGGTAATCTTCATTCTGGCCCTCCTCGTTGCGGTTGGTGAGTATTTTATTTTCTCTGATATTCACTTGTCAACGTTTGGGAGTTGCTGCTGTCAATTGACAGCAGGGGGTGAAATTTATAAGCTATAAGTACCATGGCAAAAGAGAGAATCGGCATACTCACCGGCGGCGGCGACTGCGCCGGCCTGAATCCGGCCATCAAATGGGCGGTCAAGACCGCCACGGACAAGCGGCTGGAATCGGAGAGGGGGGTCCAGTACGAGGTGCTCGGCATCAGGAACGGCTGGAGCGGCCTTATGTTCGAAGCGGGCGCCGATATTGAAAAGGATGGCTATATAACTGTCCTGGATGAACAGAAGGTAAGAACCTGGGATAGATACGGCGGCACCATGCTGGGGACCTCCCGGACCAACCCTTACAACCCCGGGTATGACCTCTCCAAACTGGTGATGAAAAACATTAAAAAGTTAGAGATTGAAGCGCTGATTGCTATCGGGGGCGATGATACGCTCGGCGTGGCTTGCAAGCTGGCGCAGGAAGGCATTAACGTGGTGGGCATTCCCAAAACCATTGATAGAGACCTTGTCGAAACGGATTACACGCTGGGTTTTGAAACCGCAGTGAGTGTGATTACCGAGGAAGTTGACCGGCTGAGAACCACGGCAGGGTCGCACCGCCGGATATTCGTGGTAGAGACGATGGGCAGGCATTCGGGCTGGCTGGCCCTGGAGGGCGGTGAGTCCTGCGGCGCCTACATCATACTCATTCCGGAGTGTGATTTCTCTATGGAGAGGGTAAATGAACTGCTCCTGGAGGGGAGAGAGGCGGGAAGCCGTTACGAGATTATCATCGTCGCTGAGGGAGCCAAGCCCATTGGGTACCAGGAGTTCGTCAGGCGGGAAGGCGTGGACGGTTTCGGCCACAAGATGCTGGGCGGGATTGGCGATTACCTGGCCAGTGAAATATATAAAGGTACCGAGGTGGAGACGAGGAGTGTTGTTCTCAGCCACCTGCAGCGCGGCGGCGCCCCCTGCGCCTATGACCGCAGAATGGGGCGATATTTTGGCATTGCCGCGGTTGACTTGATTGTGACCGGAGATTTCGGCAAGATGGTATGTTATCGAAACGGCGAGGTTACCGCCTGTCCGATGGACAGGGTCGTCGGTCGGACGAGCTATGTAGACCTTGAAAAGCACTATGATATGGAGCGGTACAGCGGACGCCGGAGCATTTTCAGGTGAAGAGAACGAGGTGTTAAATTATGAGTGCATCAATAGCTGGTGATAGGATTGATGGCCTGGTGGAGCAGGCGGTTTTCAGCGCCGATGAGCCGGTCAGGGAAGAGAACCGACGGCAGATTCGGGAACTTGCGGCCGGGCAGGGCATTTATCCGGCAAGCATTCAGGGACTGTATGATGCCGCTGGCAAAGGAGCCTACCACAATAAGACTGTCCCGGCAATAAACATCCGGGGTATTACCTATGAGGTAGCCCGGGCCGTTTTCCGTGCGGCGCTGAAGCATAAGATTGGTGCCTTTATCTTTGAAATTGCGCGCTCGGAAATGGGCTATACCAAGCAGAGGCCGGCAGAATACGTCACCTGCCTACTGGCGGCGGCCATAAAAGAGGGATTCCAGGGGCCTGTTTTCATACAGGGCGACCATTTTCAGATGAACCAGAAGAGATACAGCGCCGACCCGAAGCAGGAAATAGAGGGCATGAAGGTATTAATCAAAGAGGCGGTTGGCGCTGGCTTTCTGAATATCGATATTGATGCCTCCACGCTGGTTGATATAGAAAAAGAAAACCTGGAGCAGCAACAGGCGGAGAACTGCCGCGTCACCGCGGAAATGACCGGCTTCATCCGCAGCATAGAGCCGTCAGGGGTTACCATTTCCGTCGGGGGTGAAATCGGGGAGGTGGGCAAGCAGAACAGCACGGTGGGAGACCTGCGGGCGTTTATGAGCGGTTATCTGGCTCTGCTGGGGCCGAATGTCAGGGGAATCTCCAAAATCAGCGTGCAGACCGGAACGACGCATGGTGGGGTTGTCCTGCCGGATGGGGGAATCGCCAGCGTGGAGCTTGATTTTGATACCTTGAGGGAGCTTTCCAGAGCAGCCCGTGAGGAATATGGCATGGGCGGTGCCGTGCAGCACGGGGCTTCCACTTTGCCTGATGAGGCCTTTCATCTGTTCCCGGAGACCGGCACTGTGGAGGTCCATCTGGCCACCGGCTTTCAGAATATAATCTACGATAGTCCCCATTTCCCTCAGGGATTGATGGAAAAAATAAACACGCATCTGCTTGAGCAGTACAGCGACGAGAGAAAGTCGGGCGATACCGAGGAGCAGTTCCTGTATAAAACGCGCAAGAAAGCCTTTGGCGATTTCAAGAAAGAGATATGGGGCATGCCCGCAGGCAACCTGAAAAAGATTGGGGAAGCGCTGGAAGAGCGCTTTAGCTACCTCTTTCAGAAACTTAACGTGTTCAATACCGTAGAGCTGGTAGAGAAATACGTGGTCGAATAACCTCTGTATCCGGCAGAACCACGGCCAGGATGCCCTCTAAGGAAGCTCAAGAGACCTCAGCTTGTCCAGCCGGTCGAAGTTATGGGTGGCGTCAACCCAGCGGACAGTGCCGGAACTGGAGCGCATGACCAGAGACTGGGTGGCGGCGCCGCCGCTGAAGTAGCGGACGCCCTTCAGTAGCTCGCCGGTGCTGACCCCGGTGGCGGCGAAAAACACATCTTCGCTATTTATCAGGTCGTCGGTGTAATAGATTTTGTCGAGATTGATACCGTCTGCCAGGGCTATATCCCGCTCTTTTTTATCACGCGGCCAGGCCTTGCATTGAATTACACCACCAATGCAGTGTAGTGCCGCAGCCGTGAGCACGCCTTCAGGTGTACCGCCGATACCCATCAGAACATCCACCCCTGTCTCGGGCAGGGCGGCCTCAATGCCCGCCGCCAGGTCACCGGCAGGGATTAACTTTACCCGTGCGCCCACGTTTCTGATTTCCGATAAAAGCTGCTCGTGGCGGGGCCTGTCCAGGACTACCACCGTGAGGTCCGATACGTTTCGTCTTTTAGCACGGGCGATGTTTTCCAGGTTCTCCTCGGTCGGTGCATTGATGTCGATTACGTCCCTGGCCTCCGGTCCGGTGACGATTTTGTTCATATAGACAAACTGCCGCGGGCAGTTCATGGTGCCCTGCGCCGAAAGCGCCACGGCGGAGATGGCTCCGGGAAGGCCACTGGCCACCAGCGCGGTGCCGTCTACCGGGTCGACCGCAACATCGACCTTCAAATCCGCGCCGTTGCCAATGCGCTCGCCGATATAGAGCATGGGCGCTTCGTCCTTCTCTCCCTCGCCGATGACTACGATGCCATCCATGCTGACATAGCCCAGAGCAAAACGCATGGCATCCACCGCTGCCTGGTCCACCAATTCCTTATTGCCCCTGCCCAGATAGCGGGCGGCGGCCATTGATGCCGCCTCGGTGGCGCGCACCAGCTCCATGGCGATGTTCCGTTCAATATGATGCCGGCGAGAATGTGCACTTTCCATCATCTGACCTCACTGGCGTATATATATATTCAGCGTACCACCCATTTCCCTGACTCGACGGCGGTGAGAAAATCGAGCAGCGCCCGATTAAATACGTCCGGCTCTTCCAGATTGATGACATGGCCGGACTGGGGGAGAACGAGCAATCCAGCTCCGGGCATATGTTTTTTCATTATCAGCGCCGGGTCGATGCACCACTCATCCTCGTCACCGATCATGATGAGTGCCGGTGTTTTCAGCTTTTTGAGTTCTGCCTCGAGTTCGGAAACCGGGGGCCGCGTGATAATGACCTCTCTTATCAGATGAATTGACCCTTCATTG
>JAUWLN010000161.1 GCA_030613665.1 Dehalococcoidia bacterium | reverse complement strand
GGTTCGAGTCCTCCCACTCCTGCCAGATAAGACCGTGCCGAGGTGGCGGAATTGGTAGACGCGCTAGCTTGAGGGGCTAGTGAGCGCAAGCTCGTGGGGGTTCAAATCCCCCCTTCGGCTCCAACAACTGAATAGAAAAGCGGAAGTGGCTCAGTGGTAGAGCATCTCCTTGCCAAGGAGAGGGTCGCGAGTTCGAATCTCGTCTTCCGCTCCAGAGGCGCCGTAGCCAAGTGGATAAGGCGGGGGTCTGCAAAACCCCTATTCACCGGTTCGAATCCGGTCGTCGCCTCCAATTTTTTCAGTAGGCGTTGAACGAGGCGACTTTCTCCAGCGGTTCCCGGTCGCGGGTGGATTTCATTTTCTTCTTGTCGTAATAGCCCAGCGCAATCAAAACGTCTATCTTTTTATCTTTCGGAATGCTTAACGCCTTCTTCACCGCCGATTCGTTGAACCAGCCTATCCAGCAGGTACCGAGCCCCATCTCTTCCGCCTGCAGAACCAGGTGTTCGCCGGCGATGCCGATGTCAATGAGATAATACCTTGTGCCGCGAAACATGCCGCCGATGCGGGCCAGGAACCTGCCCTTCTCCGAGATAATGACCACGATGACCGGCGCTTTTTTGCAGAAGGCGTTGATGAAATAGAGGCCGTGGAAAGCTCTTTCACACAGCCTATTCTTCAGCTCCGGGTCATCGACGACGATGAATCGCCACGGCTGCGAGTTGCAGGCGGAGGGCGCCGCCCGTGCCGCCTCCAGGCACATCATTATCTTTTCGCGCTCCACGGGCCAGTCCAGGAAACGTCGAACGCTTTTCCGCTGCTTTATAAGGTCCAGCAGAGCCATCACGATGCCTCTATAATGTGCGAAACATTATTTCAACGACTTTTCTATCTGGTCGACCTTTTCCGGTGTCAGGGGCATCTCTGCGTTTTCCAGCACCGAGGTCAGCATCAGTAGATTCTCGTTGGAGACGATATTCTCCGTGGACGCTTCAATGCACAATCTTTCGCCGGGTATTGTGTCGCGTAACAAATCCAGCGCGTGCTTCCTGGTCGCTTCCGGCCCCATCATATATATAGAGCCTGGAAAACCCACCCAGATGACTTTGTCCGGCCACAGCTTGAGCGCTTCGCCGATGGGCAGGTCGCCCATTGGCGGCGGTGTCAACGCCTCGATAATATCCAGCGGGGTCTTCGCAATCAGGTCCTTGAGCACCCCCACCCTGCCGTCCATATGGCTGGCCAGCAGTTTGCCGTGTTGATGGCAGATTTTGGCCATTTTCTCGTACTCAGGCATAAAGTACTTCTCATAGAGCCTCGGGTTGACCAGAACACCATCGATATTATCGCCGCACCAGATAATGTCCGCCGGCGATTTAGCGCCTATTTCGTACATGGGTTCGCGGCTCTTGGAAATGGCCTGGCACAGCTCTTCGACAAGGTCGGGATACTTGACGTGATGAATGAAAAACCGCCCCCCCTCACTCCCTACCCAGTCAATCATCAGCGTCTGCATCGGCTGGTGGGGCTGAATATCCATGACGATACCTTCATCGCCCAGCCAGTTCTTGGCCTGTTCAATGGGGTAGTAGTCGGCGATATATTCGGTATGCTCCACGATGTATTTCACGACCTTGTAATCTTCCGGCTCTTTAATCAGGCGCGCCACATACCAAGGTGTTATGTCGTCCCAGCCGCGCACCCCGTGCCACTGTCCAGTGCCCGGTGCCCTCATCTCGTCCTGATAGACCGTTCCCACCGGCGTGGAAAAGACACGATGGTAAACCGTCTTTCCGTTTTTCTTCAGCCATTGCTCCGATATATCCACGTCATGTATCCTGGTCACGTAACTGGGCCTTGCCCAGCTCACGCCCATCCCCCGGTTGCGGCACTCACGCTCCGCCCAGCCGATCTGCATATGCCGCCAGTTATGGAAAAAGGGCAACCTGTCCACTTTTTCTCGGCTGTTGGCCTTCAAAATCCTCTCTCGACGCGTCATCTCGGCCATTCTAGTTCCTCCTCTCCTGAGCGCCAACCCACTCCACGCACTTCTTGACCCCCTCCAACGCATTGACCGCTTTGTGGTCGGCGCCGATGCTGGCAGCGAACTCATCCGTTATCGGTGTGCCGCCGAGAATAACCTTAACCTTATCCCGCATGCTGATTGCCTTCAGCGCCTCGATTACCTCGCCCATCTTGGGCATGGTGAGGGTGAGCAGTGCCGACATGCCCACAATAGACGGCTGGTGCTCTTTTATGGCACTGATGATGTTCTCTGTAGAAACATCAACTCCCAGGTCAATGACTTCGAAGCCCTGCACCCGCAGGAGGCTGGTGGCAATGTTTTTACCCAGGTCGTGGTGGTCTCCCTCCACCGTGGCGATAACCACTTTGCCAATTTTCCCGGCACCTTCGCCCTTGATATATGGTGTTACCGCTTTAATCCCTTCCCTCATCACCTCCGCCGCCACCACGAGTTCCGAAAGAAAGTAATCGCCTTTCTCATATTTATCGCCCACGATGGCCATGCCCGGAACCATACCATCGTTAATGGCCACATTTGCATCGACACCGGACTTCATAGCCTCCTCGGCTGCCTTCGCCACGGCGGCGAAATCCAGATTAACGATGCTCTCCTTCAATGCTGCCAGATGTTTTTCTTCGCTCAAGGTCTACCTCCTGTATTGACAGAATTACGCCTGTGTTAATTTTGGTTTATCTCTCTGTTCAATCAAAGCGCGCCGCGGTATATTTTTTCCACGTCCTTTTCGGTAAGGTCGCGTGGGTTGACCGCAAAAAGCCGACTCTGCTTCATGCCGCCCGCCACCAGCCTGGGGAGGTCATCAGCCGATATGCCGTAGGCGCTCAGTTTGTCCGGTATCCCGACATCGGCAAGCAGCTGGTGCAGCCTGAGAACCAGTCGCTCCGCCGCTTGAGAATCGGACAGGCCATCGGTTCTCTCGCCCATCGCCTGCGCGATACGGGCGTATTTCGCCGGGGTGCCAGTTTTATTGTAATCGACCACGTAGGGCAGCATGATGGCGTTGGTCCGCCCGTGCGACATATGCCACTCCGTGTCCAGAACGTAGGCCAGCGCGTGAACCGCCCCCACCCCACCGCTGCCGAATGCCAGCCCGGCCACCGTCGCCCCCAGCGACATGTTATATCTGGCTTCCACATTCTCTGCCTTAGCGTAAGCTACCGGCAAGTTCTCGCCAATCAAGCGGATAGCCTCCAGGGCCAGAACATCGCCGAAGGGAGTTGAAGTGCGGGAAACATATGTCTCCACAGCATGGGTCAGTGCGTCCATGCCGGTATCTGCCGTCAACTTCGGTGGCATGGATAAGGTGAGCAGCGGGTCAACAATGGCTACATCGGCCAGATTATAATAGCTGAAAATAACCTTTTTATCATTATCTTTCTCATCGGTTACCACAAATACCCAGCTTACCTCGCTGCCCGTGCCCGCGGTCGTTGGGAGCAGAATTTTGGGGACTCCGGCGCGGGGAACCATCTCCCTGCCAACGTAATCTAGAACCTTGCCACCATTGGTGGCCACTATGGAAGCGCCTTTGGCAACGTCCAGCGAGCTGCCCCCACCCACGCCAATGATGATG
>JAUWLN010000168.1 GCA_030613665.1 Dehalococcoidia bacterium | reverse complement strand
TGGTATTCATGGTTTGGTTGGAGTTGACGGGATACTCTCCCACCGAGTCCATCCAGAGCCTTACCTCCATTAACGATCGCCTGAGGCTGCACCTCAATGCATTTCGGGGAGAACGAGCTATCTCCGAGTTCGATTGGCATTTCACCTCTACCCACAGCTCATCCAACAGCTCTGCAACGCTGACTGGTTCGGGCCTTCACCTCGAGACTATCGAGGCTTCACCCTGGCCATGGGTAGCTCACCCGGCTTCGGGTCTAATCCCTGCAACTCAACCGCCCTATTCAGACTCGCTTTCGCTTTGGCTCCGCAATTTAAATTGCTTAACCGGCCACAGAAATTAACTCACCGGCTCATTCTTCGATAGGCACGCCATCATCCCTCCATTGCTGGCAGGCCTCTGACTGCTTGTAAGCATACGGTTTCAGGTCTATTTCACTCCCCTCCCGGGGTTCTTTTCACCTTTCCCTCACGGTACTTGTTCACTATCGGTCATCAAGGGTATTTAGCCTTGCCCTGTGGTCAGGGCAGATTCCCACAAGATTTCTCGTGTCCCGTGGTACTTAAGAACAGATAAGGAGCCTCCCTCTTTCGTTTACCGGACTGTCACCGTCTGTGGCGGCTCTTTCCAGAGACCTTCAACTAAAGTTCGGTTGGTAACTCCTTGACCTATTTCGCATTCGGTCCTACCTGCCTTACAACCCCCGATAAGCATAGGCCGCGAAGCCACTTAGCTTACCAGGTTTGGGCTTTTCCCTTTTCGTTCGCCACTACTCAGGGAATAATTTCCTTTCCTCAGGGTACTGAGATGTTTCACTTCCCCTGCTTACCTCCACCCAGCCTATGTGTTCAGCTGGGGGTACTCAGGTTTTACCTGAGTGAGTTGCCCCATTCGGGAATCCCCGGCTAGGCTTGCTAGACAGCTCACCGGGGCTTATCGCAGCCATGCTACGCCCTTCATCGGCCCTTGATGCCAAGGCAACCACCATATGCCCTTACCCGCTTGACCTGCTTCAGATTTAATATTAGACCTCGTATTCAATTTTTAAGGTGCGGCGCACAAAGTAAGGCGGCTTGGTGACGAGCACCAAGCCGCCTGCTTGGTTCCCTCTTCACCGATAAACCATACTATTTGTACAGCATAATCATTGCCATATAACACTATACTATTCTCTAATTATCTTGTCAATACAGAAGAATCATTATTTTAAGGGCTCTTTCCTTTACCAGTTCCGATTATGCTATAATTCGGGCGTAGGCAAGCGTACCGAGCGCGAAATTTATAATATTACCGCAAGAAATGAACTGGGCAGGTTAATGCTGAAACATAAACTGGCTGAACTTCTAACCAGGGCAGCCACCGAAGCACAGAAGTCAGGCAAGCTTCCCCCTATCACCCTGCCTGAAGCCATCATGGAACGCCCGCAGAAACCGGAACATGGCGATTATGCCTCCAGCCTGCCATTGAAACTGGCCCGCGTCACCGGCAGCAATCCCCTCGCCATCGCCAGTGATATTGCGGGCTTTATCGCCCGTACTGCCGAGATTGAGCGGGTGGTCGTGGCACCGCCGGGATTCATCAATTTCACCCTGAGTGCCGACTGGCTGACCGGACAGGTAAATTCAATTCTGGAGGCCGGCGAATCGTACGGGAGCATTGAGGTCGGGCATGATAAGCGGGTCCAGATTGAGTTTGTCAGCGTGAACCCCACCGGGCCGCTTCACGTCGGACACGGGCGCGGCGCAATCCTGGGCAGTACGCTGTCCAACGCCTTTACCGCTGCCGGCTATCAGGTGGAGAAGGAATATTACATCAATGATGCCGGCAATCAGATTGACGCCTTCCGTCGTTCGCTTTATGCCCGCTATCAGCAACGCCTGGGGAATGAAGCCGAAATGCCTGAAGACGGCTACTTCGGACAGTACATGATTGACCTGGCCGGGGAGATAGCCGACCAGAAAGGTGATGAATTTCTCGGCCTCCCCGAAGCCGAGGCAATCGATAAGCTGGGACAGGTTGGGCTGGAAAAAATGATCGGGCAAATAAAGGCTGACCTTGAGATGATGGGCGTGACCTTTGACGTCTGGTTCAGCGAACGCAGCCTCCATAAAAATGGCCAGTATGATGATGTCATGGCATTCCTGAAGCAAGGAGGCCATATCAGTGAGAAGGAAGGGGCAACCTGGTTTATCTCAACGGCACTGGGCGAAGACAAAGACAACGTGGTGATACGCAGCGACGGCTCCCCCACCTACTTCGCCACCGACATCGCCTACCATTACGATAAGTTCCTGAAACGCAAGTTTGATACCGTGATTAATATATGGGGCGCCGACCATATGGGGCACGTATCACGGATGAAAGCCGTGGTTGGCGCGCTGGGTATCGACCCGGAACAACTCAAGGTCATCATCTCACAGATGGTCACGCTGCGCCGCGGCGGTGAGATTGTGCGCATCTCGAAACGCAGCGGTGATATCGTCACCTTACGCGAACTTGTCGATGAAGTGGGCACCGATGTCTGCCGCTTCTTCTTCCTGTCCCGCTCCGCCGACAGCCAGATGGACTTCGACCTGGAACTGGCCAAGAAACAGTCGGCAGACAACCCGGTGTATTACGTGCAGTACGCACATGCCCGCATCGCCAGCATCCTGAGCCTGGCACAGGAAAAAGGCATTGATTACGGTGACGGCGATACCTCGCTGCTGACTACGGAGCCCGAACTCACTCTCATACGCAAGATGCTCCTGCTGCCCGAGCTTATGGAGACGATTGTCACCACTCTGGAGCCCCACCACCTCACCTATTATGCCCAGGACCTGGCCGCCGTTTTTCACAGCTTCTACAAGCAGTGCCGGGTGGTTTCAGAGAACGAGGCGCTCACCAGGGCGCGACTCAAGCTGGTTGAGGCGGCCAAAACCGTGCTCAGCCGCACACTGCACCTCATGGGAATGACTGCACCGGAACGGATGTAAGGCAGGTCGGTTATCCTTCTCTATTCGCTACCAGTTTCTTCATTTTTTCGCCAGCGGAGCCAGAGCGCCACGGCCGTTACCAGCACGGCTACCACGGCGGCGTAGATTTCCACATAAACAATGGGCAGAAGTCCCGAGTGAAACACCACGGCGCTGTAGTTCAACAGGCTGTGCAGGAAAGCAGCCAGCAGGTAGAATTGCCAGCCCCACCCCTTCGCCAGACCATAGCCTGCCAGTCCCGATACCGCGATATGGAAAGCTACGGCAAAGACCCTCTCCCAGACCCCGGCCAGTGCCACATCCCCCCCGGCTTCCACCACATCCCAGGCCCAACGGGCGGCGAAAATGCTGTTATGCGCCCAAGCGGCTTCAAAAACACCCAGGCCAAACCCGGCCACCGCTCCGATGACCAGCCCCGTTTTCGGTGTCAGTGTCCGGTTCTCACCCAGCCACC
>JAUWLN010000008.1 GCA_030613665.1 Dehalococcoidia bacterium | reverse complement strand
CGCTTCAATGATTCTCATATCAATATCGAGTTCAAAAGTAGGGACCGGGTCGGGTTCCTGGCGGTGAACCGCCTTCATCACACGCTCTAGATTGGTTAGCGTCTGCATCTTAACTACCCTCCATTACTTGTTTACAAGTTCCCTGGCTTTTACCACTGCTTGCACGGCATCACGGGCGAAGGCATCAGCCCCTATCTGGTCGGCAAAGGACTGGTTCAACGGGACGCCGCCGACCATTACCTTGACCTTGTTTCTCAAGCCGGCTTCCTTGAGGACATTTATCGTTTCCGGCATCTTGGGCATGGTGAAGGTCAGCAGGGAAGACAGGCCCATGATATCATAGCTGCCCTTTTTGATTTCATCGCAGAAACGCTGTGGCGGGACATCTATGCCGAGGTCGGTTACCTCCCATCCGTTTCCCTCAAGCATCAGGATGACGATATTTTTGCCGATGTCGTGAAGGTCACCCTCGACTGTGCCGATGACACATTTTCCTGCGTAGGCAGCTCCCGTGCTGGTAAGTTCTGGCCTCAGCAGTGCTATGGAAGCTTTCATGGCATCACCGGCCATGAGCAGTTCGGGCAGAAAAATCTCACCGCTTTCAAAGTCGCTGCCCACCTGGTTCATTGCCGGTAATAACCCATTGTCCAGTATTTCCTTGGCTGGCACCTGTGCCGACAGCGCTTTTTGTGTAATCTCGACTGCTTTGGCAACTTGCCCGTCAATCACGCTACTGGTTAATTCTTCTAAATTAGACATGATGCGGCATTTCACCTCCAGTATTTTGTTATTCCTGTATCTGATATTCTAACACAGTGCGTCAAGTAAGTCGGCTCAATCTCAATTTAGGCCCAGCAGTGCCAGCGCGTCACAATGGATTATCTGCTCCAGAAGCTCCTGAGGAACCTCGGGAAGATTATGCTTGCTGATAAAGTCATTCATGTTGCGCAGGCCATCCATCGCTTCCTGCGGCATGGTTATGGGATAATCAGAACCCAGGAACAGTTTATCCATCACCGCCCATTCGTAAGCCATGCGCAGGCCGTGGTAGAAGGACCAGGGCCGATAAAACCTGCCTGAAATATCAGCGTAGACGTGCGGGTGTTTACGTATCACGACTAGGCAATCTTCCTGCCAAGGATGGCCGATATGAGCCATGACGATGCGCAGCTCGGGAAAACGAATGGCAATTTCGTCCATCACCAGCGGGTGGGCGTAGCGGATGGGAGCATCGCGTATGGGAGAGGTCCCCTGGTGAAACATAATGGGCAGGTTTAACTCCTGGGCCTTGGTATAAACCCGCAGCGCGTTTTCTCCCAGAGGGTCGAAGTTCTGGTAGTTCGGCCCCAGCTTCAGCCCGCGCAGCTTGAGGTCGTGGCAGGCTCTCTCCATTTCAGCAATCGCGTCTTGTGCCTCCGGCCAGACGGACATGAAGCCGATGACTTTCTCCGGCGCCTCAGTCACCAGTGCGGCTGTAGCATCATTGACCTTCTTCGCGTCTTTCTCCCCGATAACGGCGGGACGGTCCGGTGGCATGGCGATGCCGAAGGAGATAACCCGGTCCACAGGTTCCATTGCCTTGAAGAAATCGTGGTGGGTGGTGGTTATCCTGACCGGCCTGTCCGGCCTCATCTGTTTATTCACGATTTCCTCTTCCGCCGGCACCTCTGACACGTGGGTTGGAACGTGAGTGTGTATGTCAACTATCATTGTTATTACTCCTCCAGGTGTAATCTGGCGGCCGCTGACTTTGCACTATATTCTATCACTATGCGCAATATTTTGCCCGTTTTCCTTTTACAATATGGCAGGGAAAGAAGAAAGGGGAACCGATAAAGATTCCCCTTAATGAAAGCAATTGAAGCTGGTTTAAAATGAACCGGCTACTTCCGGTTGTTCTCTGATTTGCCGAATGCCTGGCTGATGCGGTCGATGATTATGGCTACGATGACAATGGCAAAACCGGCTATGAATCCTCGCCCCACATCAAGTCGCTCGATACCCCGCAGGACTTCCAGCCCGAGTCCTGCCGCACCGATCATGGAAGCAATCACGACCATCGCCAGAGCCATCATGATTGTCTGGTTCACGCCAGCCATAATGGTCGGACGCGCCAGAGGCAGCTGGATTTTGAACAGGAGCTGTGTTTCGGTGCAACCGAAAGACCGGCCGGCCTCAACTGTTTCGGCGGCAACCTGGCGTATACCCAGGTTGGTGAGGCGAATGCAGGGTGGCACGGCGTAGATAAAGGTAGCCACCACGGCCGGCACCTTGCCCAGACCGAAGAAGAACACTGCCGGGATGAGGTAGACGAAGCTGGGCATGGTCTGCATGCCGTCGAGAACCGGTCGGATTAAGGATTGGAATCGGTCGTTTTTAGCGGCCAGAATGCCAAGCGGGATGCCAATGAGTACTGAGACGAAGACGGAAGTTACGATTATGGCAATCGTGGTCATAGTGTCGTTCCATAGCCCCACCACGCCGATGAACAGAAAGCCGACAAGAGTCAATATGGCCACCCAGTGTTTGGCAACTCGCCAGGAGACAAAAGTGAAGGCTAGTATCAGCACCCACCAGGGCAACCACCAGAGGGCACGCTCAATATAAACGAGGGGCGTGCGAATAGCAACGGTAATGACATTGAAAACGGGGGCCAATGTTACCGTCAGCCATTCTACGGCGATATTAATCCATTCACCCAGGGGGAAAGAGAAGATTTCCGGGAAGTTAAACATATGCCTTTTTCCTCGCTAAATCACCAAATACCCCCACCCACTTTCGCCAGGAGGTTAATCATGGGTGGGGGTATCAAGCGCTCAATGATATCGCTCTCCTATTGTTCGGTTCCCTGAGGTTCCACGATGCCCTGCGCCACGGCATCTTTAACCTTCTGGGCTACGTCTGCCGGGACAAAGGTGGTCCAGATGTCTTCCCGTTCCTTGATAAACCAGATGGCGGCGTCAAACGGCTCACCCTTGGTGTCTTGCATATAGGACAGGGCTTCGCCCAGGGTCTTGGTGTCCAGCTTCCACTTGCCGAACATCTCAACCAGTTCGGGGGCTTTCTCGGGAAACGTCTTGTGGGCGGTGATGAACAGGTCCTGGGCGGCATAGGCGCAGCCGTGGTTTTCCTCCCAGACGGCCTCGTCGTAGGGCGGTTCTTGCAGCAATGTCAGGTCAAGCATACCGGTAATCCATTCCGGCCCCCACTCGTAGGTTATATAGGGCTCGCCCTTTTGATAGGCGCCGAGTAGGGCGGCATGCATCGCGTCGCCGCTCCCCGGGTTCACTAGGTTATAGTACTCGTCCAATCCGTAGGCTGCCAGCTGGTCCATGTTGATTTTCTCGCATTCCCAACCGGGCACGCAGGTGATAATCCTGCCCTTTCCCGGGCCCTCGGGGTCGGCAAAGAGCTCGATAATCTCGGGCTTCTTCAGGTCTTCAACGGTCTTCAGGTCAGGGGCCATGGGTTCGATGCCGCGGTCCGGGTCACCTTCGATTACATAGGTCGGCACCACGAAGAGGCTCTGCCAGTTATCGTTATTCAGGATGCCCAGGAGCACGATGTCACCGGAAGCCATGGCCTCGTCATAGGCTTCCTGCTGGTTAGCCATCCAGCCTTCGATGAAGACATCAATATCCCCGGTGCGGTTTGCCTGGAACAGGGCGATGGTCTTGCCGCCCACCATCTCCACCGGATAGCCATAGCCGTATATAGCGATTATCCGGGCAAGCTCCGACTGGAAGTGAGCGCTGCCCCAGTTGAGGTCACCGAACTTGATGGGCTCCTTTTCCTTCTCGTCACAGCCTACCAAGGCCAGGCTTGCAATGATGACTGTCAGCAGTAAAAAGATTACGATTTTTTTCAATATAGTTTCTCCTTTCTTTTTATTCGCCACCGCTGACCAGGGTGACGTTATGCCTCACCGTTGTCGCCGCCGCTGGACTGCACGGCCCTGAGCAAAACTGGTCGGGTAACGACACCCACCAGGTGTTGCTCTTCATCCAGTACCGCCACTGGCGTATCATCTTCGGCTACCAGTGACAGGCACTGCTCCAGCGGGGCATTCGGTGAGGTGGTGGGGAATTCCCGGCTGGCAACTTCCCCGATTTTTTTCGACCTCTCTTCTCTGGTGTCCATGGCCTGTTGCCGGGTGAAGACGCCTTCGCAGCACCCATCTGAATTAACGACAAAGGCAAAATCAGTGTCTTTCCTCTCCATTTCTTTGATTGCAGCGCTCACCAGTTGCTCGCCATCGGTGACCAGCGGTGGCTCTTCCATAATGTTGTTCACCGGTATCACTTTGCCGCGAGGGACATCCTTGACAAATTCACGAACGTAATCGTCAGCCGGACTGGTGACAATTTCTTCCGGGGTGCCCAACTGCACTATGATGCCATCGCGCATGATGGCAACGCGGTCGCCCAGGGTCAGCGCCTCAAGCAGGTCGTGGGTGATGAAGACCACCGTCTTCTTCATCTTGGCCCGCAGGTTAATGAATTCATCCTGCATCTGCCGGCGTATCAGCGGGTCGAGGGCGCTGAAAGGCTCGTCCATGAGCAATATCTCAGGGCCAACAGCGAGGGCGCGGGCCAGGCCGACCCGTTGCTGCATACCGCCGCTCAGTTCCTGAATCCGCGAACTCTCCCAGCCACCCAAGCCTACCATCTCCAGGGCGTTTTGGGCTCTTTCTTGCCGTTCTTTCTTACTGTCCCCTCGTACCTCCAGGCCAAACGTGATATTATCGATAACCGACCTGTGCGGTAAGAGGCCGAAGTGTTGAAAGACCATGCTCAGTTTATGGCGGCGCAGTTCCTTGAGGTCATGGTTGCTCATTTCAGCGACATTGGCGCCTTCAATGAATATAGAGCCACTGGTGGGCTCCATAAGACGATTCATACAGCGTACAAGGGTGGACTTACCGCTTCCCGAAAGCCCCATTACCACGAATACTTCGTTTTCCTGAACTTCAAAAGAGGCGTCTCGTATAGCGATAACATGCCCCGTTTTTTCCATAACCTCCTGCTTGGAGGCGCCATTTTTAATTAAATCAAGCACACTATGCGGACTGGGGCCAAAGATTTTCCACAGGTTCTGGCAGCGTATCTTATGTTCTTTATCAGCCATAATAATGCAAAATCATTCACAAAGTGGAAACAAAAAATAGGGAAGTGGCGGGAGAAACCGGTCAACCGAGTGCAATGAAGCTACCATTAAAGCCTGCCGGTAATAATTTTACATAACCTCCTTGCGGGTATCTTTTAGCTTCATATTGTACTTCGGAGCCCTAAAAACTAGTGTACTTTAGCAGACAAAAAATGATAAGTCAAAAGAGAAAAACCCGAATAAGGCAGTTGAAATGGGACGATAAACCATTATGCTACCCCTTAACAGGGTATAGAAAAAAATACGCCCATATACTGCATAATACTCCCTGATACTCCCACTTTTGTACCATGTTATATTCAGTACCATTATCGGGCAAATTTTTTAAAATATTTATCAGTGAAGGCATTATTTAGGGCCTGTTTCCAGATTGTATAGTGGAGCCGTCATTGCAAATATAATCTGGCAACGTTATTATTATTTGCGGGAAATCCTGGTGGGAAGGCGGTGATAGAAGTCATGGCAGAAATGAAAGAAAGAAAAAGAGAGTTCAAGACAACAGTTGATGGGATCGTGGTTGAGAGGGTATATAGCCCCGATGATGTATCAGAAAACGAAATCGCTGCTGGTCTGCCAGGGAAGTACCCTTTTACCCGTAACATAATGCCAGCCGGTTATCGTACTAGGTTATGGACGATGCGCCAGTATGCCGGCTTTGCCACTGTGGAGGAGACAAACAAGCGCTACAAATACCTCTACAAGCAGGGACAAACCGGCTTCAGCGTCGCTTTTCACCTGCCAACTCAAATGGGCTATGATTCGGACCATCCCCTGGCGCTCCCCGAGGTTGGCCGGGTTGGCGTGGCGATTGATTCAGTGAAGGACATGGAGGACCTCTGGAGTGGAATTCCGCTCGGTGAGGTAAGCACTTCAATGACAATCAACGCCACCGCTCCCATTATACTGGCGATGTACATCGCTGCCGCAGAAAAACAGGGCGTGACGCAAGGTCAACTAATGGGAACCGTTCAGAATGACCTGCTGAAAGAATATGTGGCCAGGAATACATATATCTTCGCTCCCGGACCTTCAATGCGGTTGACCACGGATATATGCAGCTACTGCGCTCAGAATATGCCGAAATGGAACTCGATTAGCATTAGCGGCTATCACATGCGCGAGGCCGGGGCGACCGCCATTCAGGAGGCCGCCTTTAGTTTATGCAATGGAATCGCTTATGTACAGGCGATGATTGCTCGGGGAATGGACGTTGATTCTTTCGCCCCGCAATTCTCTTTTTTCTTTGCCGCTTTTACCAATCTCTTTGAAGAAGTAGCCAAGTTCCGGGCACTGCGCCGGATGTGGGCAAAGATAATGAAGGAAAGGTTCAATGCTCAGAATGAACGGTCAACAATGCTCAAATTCCATGTTCAGACTGGCGGCTGTACCCTGGCCGAACAGCAGCCACTCAACAACGTGGTCAGGGTAACCATACAGGCACTGGCGGCGATTCTGGGCAGCTGCCAGTCCCTGCATACCAACTCTTATGACGAGGCGCTTGCCTTGCCCAGTGAGGAAGCAGTGCAGCTGGCCCTGCGTACACAGCAGATACTTGCCTTCGAGAGTGGTGTCGCCGATACTGTCGACCCGATGGGTGGCTCATACTACGTGGAATGGCTGACCAATAAGATAGAGGAAGGCGTACAGAAATATATCGCCACGATAGACAAAATGGGTGGGGCGCAGGAAGCGATTAAGAAAGGTTACATTCAGAGAGAGATAAGGCGGTCAGCTTACAACCACCAGAAGGCGGTAGATGCCGGTGAACAGGTTGTGGTTGGTGTCAATCAATATACCTCGGAAGAGCAGCCGGCCATGGATCTGTTTGAGATTGATGAGGGCGTTGCCAGGAAGCAGCTAGAGCGACTGAGCAATCTAAAAAGCCGGCGGGATAGTGACGAGGTTCAACAGGTTCTGGCTAGAGTGCACCGGGTAGCCAGCAGCGAGGAAAATATCATGCCGGTTCTCATTGAAGCGGTGAAGGCTTATGCCACGGTCGGGGAGATATCTGACGTACTGAGAGACGTGTTCGGCGAGTACAAGGAACCAAGTGTGCTGTAATGCGCACTATAACACATGGGGAGTATAATATGGCAAGAAAAAAAATACGGGTACTGATGGCCAAGCCGGGCCTTGACGGACATGACCGCGGCGCCATTGCGGTGGCGCAAGGGTTGAGAGATGCGGGCATGGAAGTCATCTACCTGGGATTGCGTTTGACTCCGGAACAGATTGCGGGGGCGGCAATACAGGAAGATGTTGACGTTATCGGTCTGAGCTGCCTTTCCGGCGGTCATCTGGCGCTCTTCTCCAAAACAGTGGATAGTTTCAAAGAGAGAAGCGATAAGGAAATTATATTTATCGGGGGTGGCATCATTCCGAAGAAAGATATCGAAGCGTTGAAAGCGGCTGGTATTACGGGGACCTTCGGTCCGGGAACACCGATTAATGAAATCATCAGCTTTATCAAGGCTAAACTGGAGAGGGGAAGCGATGATAAAGAAGATTAACCATATTGGTATTGCCGTTAGCAGCATTGACCAGGCCCTGAAGCTCTATACCGAGGTGCTGGGACTGGATGTCAAAGAAATTGCAGTCGTCGAAGAACAGCAGACCAGGACCGCCATTCTGCCGGTGGGCGAGAGCAGAATCGAGCTGCTCGAATCGACTGACCCCGAAGGTCCGATTGCCAAGTATATTGCCAAATTTGGTGAGGGGATGCACCATCTGGCGCTGGAAGTGGCTGATATCGAGGAGGCTCTGCGTCAAATGTCGCAGAATGGCATCCCCTTAATCGATGAAAAACCCAGGAAAGGCGTTGAGGATACGAGTATCGCCTTCCTGCACCCCAGAGGTACCGGCAGAGTGCTGCTGGAGCTGGTGCAAGGCTGATTGACCGTGACAAGCCCTGGCACTGTACCGTAATCGAGATGAGAAGAAGAGTACCGCCCTTTTTAATTGCCCTGTTCCTGGTATCTGCCGCCGTTGTTTCTTCCTGTCAGCCGGAAACACCCGTTGGCGAGAAGCAGAGACGTCAGTTGATAACAGAGATAAAGGCTTTTGAAAGAGAACTCGGCTTTGCTGAGACGGAAAACTTCAAGACGTATAGCCCGGAGATGGAAGCGTACCACTATTTATTCTACACGCCTAGCATGCAATTGCCATACTCACTCGATGACCCGGCGCTGATATCGGCGATTGGAACCCGGGACAGCGTCTATCTCGATTTTCAAAAGTACGATGCCTACTTTTATTCCATTCCGTCTGTGGCCGGAGAAGGCACCCCGGTGACCGAATCTTTGCTGCAGGCGCCCCTCTACCGCTTCATTCAGGTAATCTTTCACGAGGACTGGCATGAGCAGATCGACCTGCCTCGCGGGCTGGAGGAGCCGTCGGCGGAGATAATCGGCTATGCCTCCGCCGTGCTTTTTGCCAAAGACAGGTTCGGTCAGGATTCACAGGTATATCAGACTCTGGTAAAACACTTTGATAACAGGCTCCGGGAAAGCGAGGTTTACGTTGAATATTATGCCAAGCTCGAAACCCTCTATGCGCAGTATCAGGAGGGAAAGCTTACCGAACTGGATACGTTGACAAAGAAAGCCCGGTTGCTGGAAGCTATGGGCAATGAGCTTCACCGTATCTGGGGAGGTAGACCCGACCAGTTGAACAACGCTTTTATTGCCTTCCAGATGACCTACCTGCGACACCTGCCCCTGATGCATGAGGTTTTTCAGGCAGCCGATTTCGACCTCGGCAGGACAATCCCGATATTCCTGGCCATGCCGGAACAAAAAATGGAATTTGGTACTCTGGAGCAGGTGAAGAGTGTAGAAGCCCGCGTTATCGATTATTTGTTCCGTAATCTATAGAAACTCTATGATTTCCACTGCTTATCCCGCCGTGTGCCATTTATTCCCCGTAATACAGCGATAAACCCATATCCTCGCGTTTTCCATATGGGAGATAATCGTGTAATATGTCTAGGATTTTTTAGCTTAAGGGGGAATTGATGGAGCAGGAAAACAAAGTGCAGTGGATTTATTCATCACGCGGTAATGAAGAGCTGGAGGAGCGGTACGACCAGTGGGCGCAGGATTATGATGCTGACCTTGAGCGTGATTATAAATGGCAGGGGCCGGAGGTCGCCGCCGAGTTTTTTGCCAAATATGTGCCTAAAGATGCGAGGGTACTGGATGCCGGGGCCGGGACCGGGCTGGTGGGCGTTGTCCTGGCGAAGAAGGGTTATCGTGATATAGTGGCGATGGACCTCTCCACAGGTATGCTTGAAGAAGCCCACAAGAAAAACGCGTACCGTGAATTTCACCAGATGGTGATGGGCGAGACGCTGGACTTCCCAACTGATTCCTTTGACTCCACGATAAGCATCGGGGTGCTGACGGTGGGACATGCGCCGGCCAGCTCCCTTGACGAGTTAGTCAGGGTTACCAGACCGGGCGGCTACATCGTGTTTTCCCTGCGCCCTGATGTTTATGAGGATAGCGGTTTCAAGGAAAAAATGACTGGACTGGAAAATAACGGCAAATGGAAGTTAGTTGAGGCGAGTGAAAAGAAGCAGGTGCTGCCCAAAGGTGAACCTGATGTCTTTCATCAGATATGGGTATACAAGGTAATTTAACAGGTAACTGGTCGATAGAACGCGTCGGCTCTATTAAGTAAAAATATAAAGAGGCGGTCAAACTGTCCCCGCAGGACATACTTTGAGGCATTTGTCACAGGGAATGAGCTGTCCCTGTTGTTCTTCCATTATTTATCCTTTCATTTGACTGGAAACATATCATTGGGTGTTCAGCACCTCGGACAACCGCAGCAGATTGAGGTCCAGTGGTTTTTCACCGGTCACCACCTCCGCCAGTGGGGTTGGCGTAATCTGTCCCCTGGTCAGGCCAGCCAGCACGCCGAACTTTCCCTGGGCGATATATTCCGTGGCGGCGGCACCAAGACGGGTCGCCAGCAGCCGGTCAAAGGCGCCGGGAGTGCCTCCCCGCTGTACATGGCCCAGGGTGGTAATTCTCAGGTCAAACCCTGTGTCTGCATGGTGTTTGGCGAAATAGTTTTCCAGGCCGCGGGCGTTGTACCTGGCACCCTCGGCTACGATAATGAGGGCGTGGGCCTTTCCCCGCTCATAGGCCAGGCGTATCGCGTTGACCACATCTTCGGCGTCAATTTCGAATTCAGGGATGACAATGTATTCCGCGCCGCCGGTGATGCCCGTCACCAGGGCCAAATAGCCGCAATCACGGCCCATCACCTCCACGATGAAAGCGCGGTGGTGCGATGAGGCGGTTACCTTGAGCTGGTCTATTGCCACCAGCGCCACATCAAGGGCAGTGTCAACACCGATAGTGATTTCCGAACCATAGAGGTCGTTGTCTATGGTTGAGGCCACGCCGACTACCGGGAAACCCATCTGGGACAAAGCATGGGCACCGGTCTGTGAGCCATTGCCGCCAATGATGACGAGCGCCTCAACCGCCCGTTCTTCGAGGTTATGCAGCGCTTTGCGTCTGCCTTCTTCGGTCAAGAACTCGTGGCAGCGGGCACTGCCGAGAGCAGTCCCGCCATGCTGGATGATGCCGCTCACGTCACGGGCACCCATTGCGGCCATGTTATTGTTACACAGGCCGGAATACCCGTTTCGAATGCCCATGACCTCCCAGCCCTGGCTGAGCCCGGTACGTACCACGGCACGGATGGCGGCATTCATGCCGGGGGCATCGCCGCCGCTGGTTAAAACGCCAATCCGCTTCATTTCTCCTCCTTGACACTGGTAAAGTCGAATGCAGGTTATTTAAGTTTAGGCAAAAGGCCAGCGTTTTGCAACGGGTTGACGGGACTATCCAGGCCGGAAATTAGATAAACCTCTCGCTGGTAATGAGGGACTGGCGGCGTCTGTGGAAGTTTCCTGGTGATTTCCTATAGTAACCCCAAGAGTGCCTCCAGCCTGGAGTCGTATCTCCATACGGCGAAATTATCGAGTCCCAGTTGCTCGCTGATGGTCAACTTACCAGAGGCAACCGCCAGCACTTCGTCAAATATGCGTTTGCCCACGCCCTCGATCGATTCCTTTCCTTCCATGATGGTGCTGGCATTTATATCCATATCTTCCTTCATCTTGGCCCATGTTTCCGGGTTCCCGGTAACGCGGATGATGGGGCTGATGGCATGTCCGAAAACGCCTCCGCGCCCGGTGGCAAAAATGATGATGTTCACGCCGGCCGCCGCCATATAAGTGATGGCCGGTATTTCCTCATGGGTGCCTTCCTGGAGGTAGAAGCCTCCGCCCTGAGACACCGTTTCCAGGCAGCCTTTTCTGTTTTTCAGGACTCCCTGTATCGGCCTATGGCCACTCTTGTGAACCGCGCCGAGCGCCTTTTCTTCAAGGGTGGTAAGTCCGCCGTCAATATTGCCGCGGCACATAAAATCGGTGCTTGCGCCGGGAACTGTCCAGCGCTTCTCCTCATCGCTTATCCATTTCAGCACCTGTTTCTTAACCGATTGATTCGCTGCCCGGCTGGCCAGAAATTCCTCGGCACCTATCGCTTCTATAGGCTCAATCATTACCACCGAGGCGCCAGCGTCAACCAGCATATCTGTCATGGCGCCTATTGACGGGTTGGCAGCGATGCCGCTGGTGGTGTCGGAGCCACCGCACTTTACGCCGACGGCAAGCCGGCTCATTTCGAAAGGCTTTCTCGGTTGCTTTTGCGCCTCGGAGGCCATTTTCTGTACTATCTCGCGCCCCCGCGCGATTGTCCCGCGCGTGCTCCCAATCTCTTGAATTCGGACGAGCTCCACCGGTTTGCCGGTCTTGCTTATCTCCGATATCATTGGCTCGGCTTCAATGCCTTCACATCCCATGGAGACGAGCAGCGCGGCGTAGATATTGGGGTTCTTGGCGGCTCCGGTTAGAGTGGTGGCGGTATCTGTGGCAATGCATCCCAGATGCTGGGTAACGGATACCACACCATCTATGCCGCGGGCGATCATTTGTGCGGCGGGTTCGGCGCAGTCACAAGTCGCTATCACCAGAACCCGGTTGCGCACCCCGGCACGACCATCCGGCCTCATAAATCCCTGAAAATTCATTTGTTTTGCCTCCATTTCGGCTGCCACTATTTATAGCTGAGCATATGCTCGGTCAGAGGCATTCGATTGCTTTCAACGTTGTGAATATGGACATACTCGCCAACCGCGATGTCTTTAGAAGCCTTGCCGATAACAGCCCCGTATTTTTTAATGCTATCACCCTGGCTGATATCGGTGAGTGCGATTTTATGTCCCAGAGGCAATGAATCTCTGGCCTTGATGTGCTGTACGACCTCCTGTTTCGTGGAAAATATTTCCACTTCCTCTCCAGCCGTTGTCGCGCTGATAACCGTGGCCACATTGTCTTTTGCATCCATTGTAATCGCTTTCTTCATAACTTTACCTCTAATTACAGAGAGATATGTTTTTTAAGCACCTCGATATTAGACGGGGTAGGCTCGGCTTTGCCGTTTTCTATGCTGAGGGTAAGGTCTAGAAGAGCCTGGTTCAGGGGCGTGGGCACACCCACTATCTGGCCTTTTCTGACGATCTCTCCATTGAGAAACTCTACTTCCGTCCGCCTCTTCTTTATTATATCCTGCAGTAGTGACGGGCGCTGCGGCGCGCCTACTTTCTTTTGCAGCTCTTCAGCCGGTAGGAATTGCTTGCTCAGGATTTCAGCAATCTTTTCCTTCAATTTCTGCACGGTTTCCTTGGTTGTCGCTTCGGCGAACTCAGATGTCGGAAGTCCCCATACGGGCTCGATGTTCACGCCTAACCCAGCGCCAACCCGGGCGACCTCTCCGCCGATAACGACCTTTATCAGGTTCGCCGCATCCTGTTGCTCTTCATTCAGGGAGACGGCTTCCGGGCCGATAACGCCCGCCAGGGCATTGGCCATGCAGTTAATCGCCAGCTTTGACCAGCGCACCCCCCAGATATTGGTGGTTGCCTCGCTCGGGCCCACCGCGTTAAGTGCTGCCACTACTTCTTTAACACGACTGGATATCAGGCCGGAAAGTTCGCCAACGGTAAAAGTGTGTTCCCTGTCTAAAGGGTCGTGGCGGCTGATGTGGCCCGGCTCATAAACACCAACGCTGAGCAAGGTCACACAGCCCACGGTGCGGCTGAACCCGACCACGCTGGCCACAACCTCGTCATTCAAAGCGTTCTGCGTCGGCAGGATGAAACCAGTGGGCTTGAGATATGGCTCGATGAGGTACGCAGACCATCGCGTGTCATAGGACTTGACTGACAGAAAGACCATGTCAAACGGTTCCTTAACGCTGCTGACATCGCTGAGGTGAAGAGCCTTGGCCGGCACAGTGAACTCGCCGTCGAGGTCGCTCACTTTCAGGCCATCACTGCGGATTTTATCTATGTGTGCTGCCCACTGGTCTATAAAGGTGACATCGTGGCCCGCTTTTATCAGATAAGCGCCTGTGGTGCCGCCTATCGCCCCTGCTCCCAGAATCGCGATTCTTGTGGTCATTCATTTACCTCCTCACTAAAAATAGTTTATTATTAAGAAAATGGATGCTTCAGGTGATGCAATAGTATAGCGCAAAGAGACGCGACAGACAAATTAAAAACTGTGGCGATAATAAATTTAATAAGAAAGCAGGATTTGAAATGGAAGAAAAGAAGATACCGTACCCGTCCTTGAATACGCCGGCCGTGCTGATTGACTTGGATACGCTTGAGGCGAACATAAACCGGATTTCCGGCTTGGCCAAGGAGGCGGGGTTAAAGCTCAGGCCGCACGTCAAGATTCATGAGAACGCATCGATAGCCAAGAAACAGATTGCGGCTGGCGCCTGCGGGGTGGAGGTAGGCGTTGTGGAGCAGGCGGAGGCCATGGTGGAGCAGGGAATCGGCGACATAGTCATCGCTCATCCCGGCTATTATGGCGGGCCCAAAGGGGAAATCTTGAAGAAACTTCTGGGCAAGCCTGACCTGAAATTGGCCATGGTGGTGGATATGCTGGAGCAGGCTGAAATTATATCGCAGGTGGCACAGGCCGTGGGCCAGGAGGCGCGCCTGATGATAAAAGTTGACCTGGGCCGGAGTTCGCGGTTCGGCGTGCCACCCGGCAAATCGGTTATGAACCTGGCAACGCAACTCTGCAAGCTGCCGGGCATCGAGCTTATCGGTATTTATTCACATGAGATGGGTATCAAACCGACCCCTGAGGACAAGGACGAAGTGGCTCTGGAAGCCGCCGAGATAATGGTAGAAAACGCCCGTATGCTGAGAAGCGCGGGCGTGGAAATAGAGCACATATCCGTGGGCGCCTCTTCTTCTTTTCCCTCTACGTGCCGTTTCCGCAAAGAAGGTAAATTCCCTGAGTTAACCGAAATTCATGCCGGGGCATTCTTCGTCGGTGATATACGTTATATGAGACAGGGCGGCAACACGCGAGAGGCGTGTGCGGTAACAGTACTGACCACGGTATTGAGCACGGCGCATGACGATTATGCGATAATCGATGCTGGCTACAAAACGTTCGGCAGCGACTCCCTTTTTGAGCAGCGGGATAGCCCGGATTTCTGGTGGCAGGACCGGCTGAGCTACGGCTCGGTTCAGGGTCGTTCTGACCTGTGGTTCGGGCGTCTCTCCGCCGAGCCCGGCGGCATATATTACAGGAAGCCCGGGAAAAAATTAACCCTCGGCGAGCGCCTTGAAATCGTGCCCAACAACGCCACCCTGGTCATAAATATACACGACCGGATATACGGCGTGAGAAACGGTGCCGTTGAGGAAGAAATACCGGTAACCGGTCGGGGACGCGGCAACTAGCGCTCGGTATTATTTTATAATCAGCGGCTTATCCTGAGGTCTCCCTTGCCAGCGATAAGTTTCTCCACCTCATCCAGGGTGAACCATGCCAGGTCACCGGGACAGGAGTGCTTCAGTAATGCCCCTGCATTGCCGTATTTAAGGGAAGCCTCAATACCTTTGCCGGTCAGGTAACCGTAGAGGAAGCCGCCGGCGAAGGCGTCGCCGCTGCCCACCCGGTCTACGACCTCGACCTCATATGTCCGGTCTTCGTAGATTTTGCCGTCGGCCAGGACGATGGCGGTCCAGTTATTGCGCCACACGGTGATATTTTCCCGCAGGGTGATGGCTACGATTTTGAAACCAAAGGTGTCGGCCAGCTTTCGGGCGACCTCTTTCCAGTCCTTGCCCTCAATCTGAAATACCCGTGCCGTATCCTCTTCCGTGGTGATAAGCACGTCAACGTACTGTATAAGTGGCGACAGCCCGGCTTTGGCCTGTTCCTGGCTCCAAAGCTTGGCCCGGTAATTGAGGTCGAAGCTGACCAGCAGTCCCTTCTCGCGGGCTTTGCTCAGGGCTTCTCCTGTGACTTCAAGGCAACTCGGGCTCAGCGCGGGGGTAATGCCGGTAACGTGAAAGGCTTTAGCCCGGGAGAAGACACTATCCCAGTCCATCATCCCCGGCTGCATTTTGGAAATCGCGGAGCCGGCTCGGTCGTAGAGAATGGAACTGGGGCGGGGCAGCGCGCCGAATTCGAGGAAATAGACGCCGAGCCGGTCTTCATCCGACCACAGGACATGCGAGGTATCAACGCCATGCTCCCGGGCTTTGTTCTGCACCATCCGGCCCAGCGGGTTTTTCGGCAGGCGGGTAACAAATGAAGTATTTAACCCCAGCCTCTGGAGGGTGACCATGACATTCAGCTCGGCGCCGCCTATTTTCACATCAAGGCTCGTCGCCTGCTCAAGCCTCTGGAAATCCTGTGTTGCCAGCCTCAGCTGGACCTCGCCAAAAGCAACGACATCGTACATAGTTACCTCCTGAAACCGGTTTTATTTACTTTTTTCGGGCGAACTTCTGAATCGTCCGGGAGCCTTTATCAACGCCGGCACTGGTCATTGATACCTCGCCGACATATAAATCTCCCCGTGAGTCAACCGCGATGACGTGGGGGGCGTGGAAAAGCGCCGTGTCCTTCTCATTTCCTTCGTTGCCCCAGCGCGTGATGAGTTTGCCGTCAATGGTAAAGATGCTTACCCGCAGGCACAGCTCGGAGACGTAGACCGTATCCTCTTCGTCGATGAAAACGTGGGTGGGGCGGATAACATCCGTCCATTCGGTTATGAATTCGCCCTGGGAGGTGAAAATCTGTATCCGACTGTTCTCACGGTCCGGAATCCAGACCCGCTCCTGCCTGTCCAGGCAGATATTGTGAGGAAGCCGGAACTGTCCGGGGGCACCGCCGGGTTCGCCCCAGGAGAGAAGCAATTTGCCGGCGGGGGAGAATTTGGGTACCCGGGCGTTGCCGTAGCCGTCGGCGATGTACATCTCGCCCGATGGCGTTACCGCCACGCCGGTGGGGCGGTTGAACGGTGGGGAGCCCTTCTGTATCCTGGCCAGGCTCTCCCAGAAATCCCAGGTTCGGGTGTAGCCGTTATCCGAGGCCTGTCCTTTGGTGCCCAGCGTCATGAGCAGCTCGCCCTCGGTGGTGAATTTGGCCACGATATGGTTTTTATCGTCGGTACAGTATATATTGCCGTCGGGGCCGATACAGCTGCCGTGAGCGCGGTTGAAAAAGCCCTCGCCCCACGAGTTGAGCAGGTTGCCTTCGCGGTCGAGGACAATTATGGGGCGTTCACTGCGGTTCAGGATATATAACCTGTCCTGATTGTCTATGCAGATGCCGCCGACGTCCAGAAACGACCATCCTTCAGGCAGCTTTGCCCATCCGTCAACAAGTTCGTATGTGTATTTTCCGGTACCGAATGCCATTTTATAATCCTCCTTTTCTTTGGTCATGTTTTTAATATTAAGCGGCTAGGGGGCGGAGGGATGAACGGTGTTTGTGCCCTGACCAAAGCCACCGTCCACCTTGATATACTCGGCGGTGACAAAGTCGGAAGCCTTGCTGGCCAGGAAAACAGCGACGCCGGCAAAGTCATCCGGCATTCCCCAGCGACCGGCCGGCACCCGGTCCAGCACAAAATCGTCCAGGCCGTGGAAGTCCTTGCGTGCGGATATGGTTAATGGCGTCTCGATCCAGCCGGGCAGGATGGCATTGACCTGAATATTGTCTTTGGCCCAGGCGAGCGCCAGGGTGTATGTCATCTGGACTATTCCTGCCTTGCTGGCGCCGTAGCACATGACCCGGGCCAGGCCGAAGAGTGACGTCATGGAGCCGATGTTGATGATTTTTCCACTTTTGGCTTTTTTCATGGCCGGATAAATCGCTTTAGCACAGAGGAAGGCGCCGCGCAGGTTTATACTTATTATCCAGTCCCACTCCTCAACGGTATATTCCTCGGGCATTTTGCGGATATTGACGCCGGCATTGTTGACCAGAGTGTTGATTTGCCCGAATTCGTCAAGCACCTGTTTCACGCCGTTCTGGATGCTTTCTTCCTGCCCCACATCAACCTGCAGACCCAGTACTTTCACTCCGTATTTCTTCTTGATATCATCGGCTGCTTCGGCAGTTTTTTTTTCATTACGGGCAAAAATAACGATGTCGCTGCCGGCCGACGCCAGGCCGTCGGCGATTCCCTTGCCGATACCCCCGTTGCCGCCGGTGATAATGGCCACTTTGCCTGTCAGGTCAAACAAATTCGTCATTAGCTCTTGCCCCCTCTCATTCGCTTTTATGATGATAAACAGTTTTGAGGTTATTTACAATATCATCCCGAATATTTCAGATGTACTCAATCCCCAATTCATTTTAGCCTTCTTTTTAGAAATAACTAAAACCGAATAAAACCTTATTCTACAGGATATGTCATTTGCCAACCACAGCGATGGCTTCTATTTCGACTAGAAGCTCGGGGAGTATCAACTTGGATACCTCGACGCCGGTGCTGGCGGGCATTGGCGGGCTGAAGTAACGCCCTCTGATTTCCCTGAATTTAACGATATTGTCCATATCGGTTACATATATCGTTAGCTTGACCACGTCTTTCAGGGAAGCACCTGCCGCTTCGAGGGTAAGCTTTATGTTTTCAAAGGTTTTAATCGTCTGGGCTTCAAAGCCGCCGGCCACTACGTTTCGCTGCTCGTCGAAACCAACCATGCCGGCGAGGTAGATAGTCTTGTCTACTTTAATAGCGTGCGACCAGCCCATGGGTTCAAACAGACCTTCAGATGCAATAGACTCTCTTTTCATTGTTTCACCTCCCCTTTGTCCTTCCGTAACTATAAACTATTTTCTCACGGGATTACAGAACTGGCTAAGATATATGAGGCGACACCTATCATATGTGTTGTTGACTTTAATCCCGGAAATGATATAACCTCACATCAAAAAAGAGGGGGGTTTATAATGGTTAAATTCATGGGCGTGATTCGACTCAAACCGGGGTATGACCCTGATGAGACCTGGCAATTGTGGCGCACGGAACATGCGACCAACTACAAGAACCTGGCTCGTCCGGAATTGAAGCAGTATACCATAAACCGGGTTATCAAAAGGCTCAATGATAACGATATTTACGGCATATCCGAGTCGGTTTATGAAGACGTGGAAAGCTGTGAACGCGCACTCAAGCGCTTCATTGACGCTCCCCCCGACGAAGTGCTGAAAAGATTCCAGCCCGACAGGTTGATTGTGGAATTTGAAGAGATAGCGCTGGGTTAAAAGCCGGTTTCACCGCGGTAGAACGGAAAGGATATACGCAGGTATGAGGAATATTGGTGCCATCAAAAGCATTGCCGAATTCAGCAGCTATTTAAATCAAATCGGGGTGTCTCTGCCCTTTGATGAGGAAGTGAAGTCAGGGCCGGATTCGCCGCTGGCTCAGCACTGTGTCCTCGGGAACAGGGTAATCGGCAATCGTTTTGCCATACTGCCTATGGAAGGTTGGGACAGCACTGCTGATGGGCACCCGACCGCGCTGACCAGGAGACGCTGGCAGCGTTTTGGCCTCAGCGGCGCGAAATTGATATTTGGTGGAGAGGCGGCGGCGGTTTGCCATGACGGCAAGGGCAGCCCGAGTCAATTGATGATAGCAGAAGAGACTGTGGGCGAGATTGGGGAACTGCGGGAGATGTTGGTGCGGACTCATGAGGAATACCACGGCAATAGTGACGATTTGCTGGTCGGATTGCAGCTGACTCATTCGGGGCGGATTTCCAAACCGCATGATATGAAACGTCCTGAACCTAAAATCCTCTACCGCCACCCTTTTCTTGATAATAGATTTGGGGTGACCGAAGATACGCCGGTGATGACCGACGAGGAAATCAGACATCTGGTAGAAGATTTTATCCGGGCGGCAAGCTTGGCAAAGCGGGCCGGATTTGATTTCGTTGATATAAAACACTGCCACGGCTACCTGGGGCACGAGTTTCTCAGCGCCATTGACCGTCCCGGCAATTATGGCGGCAGCTTTGAAAACAGGATCAGGTTCTTGAGGGAAATCGTGGCGGGCATTCGGGCCGAGGCATCGGGAGTGGATATTGCCGTTCGTTTTAGCGCCTTTGACTTTTTACCGTTTCAGCGGGGTGACGATGGGCATGGAAGACCAATCGCATTCGCCGGTGAAAGGTATCCATACGCTTTTGGGGGCGATGGTACCGGGCTGGGCATAGACCTCGCCGAGCCGCTGGCTTTTCTGGACCTGCTGGCCGCAATGGATATCGAGCTGGTATGTATCTCGGGCGGCGCGGCTTACAATGCTCATGTCGTGCGACCTTACTTCACACCGACTATTGGCGGGTATCGTCCACCGGAAGACCCGCTATCCGGAGTGGCCCGTTTTATCTCGGTAACCGGAGAGTTAAAACGGCAGCGCCCCGAGATGGTTTTTGTTGGCAGCGGCTATTCGTACCTGCAGCGCTGGCTGCCCAATGTGGCGCAATACGTGGTACGCAATGGAATGACGGACCTGGTGGGAATCGGGCGTATGTCACTGTGCTACCCTGATATTGTCGCTGATGTACTTGCCGGTAGGGCATTGAAAGACAGGTTCATGTGCCGTGCCTGCGGGGACTGTATATCAGCTCCTATGAGCGGCCTGGTGTCCGGCTGTTATACACTGGATGACTTCTACCGCGAACGTCCGGAATACCAGCAATTGCGAAAGCTAAAGGGGAAGAAATAGCCTGGCAGGCTGTGAGTCTAATTATTACGAAAATAACACCATAATTCGTTAAGGAGGATATATGTCGGACACAATAAAAATCGCTGCCGTTCAGACGGACCCCAAGCTGATGCAGGTTAAGGAAAACCTGGAAAACATAGTGAAGGCAACCAGAGAAGCGGCCCGCAATAAGGCAAATCTCATAGCCTTCCCCGAGTGCAGCCTCACCGGTTATGTCTTTTCCAGTCGCGAAGAGGCTCTGCCTTATGCCGAAACCATACCCGGACCCAGTACCGAGGAGCTATTATCGGTCTGCCGTGAACTTGATGTGTACGTTGTCTTCGGGCTTCTGGAAAAAGAAGGCGACAAATTATTCAACGCCTTATCTTTTGTCGGACCGAAAGGGTTTGCGGCGTCGT
>JAUWLN010000034.1 GCA_030613665.1 Dehalococcoidia bacterium | reverse complement strand
TGGTATTCTACACTCAAATTAGGTTTTGGGCAATTGACACAAAAGTTCTAGTTTGTATCTAAAATTACTGATTAGGACACCTTACGCTAGACTGGCAGTCAAAAGGTCGCGGGTTCGACCCCCGCCAGCTCCACCAAAAATCGAAGCCAAACTACCAAAATGGGAATAGAATTCGGAATTTGTGACCATGGCCTACTGAAACTCATAGACCAATCACCTGGAGGACTTATCAGGGGAATCAGGGTGTCAAGATACTAAATAACCGCCGTCAACCACAATCAAGTCGCCGGTGATATAACCAGCCAGGTCTGATGCCAGGAATAGAGCCACCCTGGCGATATCATCGGCATCCCCCATCCTGCCCAGAGCAATACGGGAAATAAAAGACTTGAGTTCCTTTAGCTGGGATTTTTCCTGCGCATCCCCCATGTGTGACAGAATACCCTGCGTCTTAATACTCCCCGGGGCAATGGCGTTAACGCGAATACTATGCGGGCCAAGTTCCCGTGCCATACTTTTAGTTAGCATTAACACGCCGCCCTTTGAGGCGTCATACGCAGACATGCCCGTGGATGATGGGTGAACCGCTTCAATAGAAGCGATGTTGATGATGCATCCGCCCTGTCGTTTTTCTATCATTTCTCGGATTGTGTATCGACTGCAGAGAAATGTTCCCATCAAGTTCACCGATATCACGCGCTCGAAATCTTCGCCGGTCATTTCATCAAGAGGTTTTCGGGGATAAACACCGGCGTTATTTACCAGTATATCAATACTGCCCAATTTACTGACAGCACCGGCGACCATATTTTTCACATCCTCTTCCTGGGTTACATCGCATTTCAGGAATTGTGCGCTATATCCGTAATCTTTAAGTTTACCAGAGGCTTTTTGAGCTTCGCCGGCATTGATATCAGCTATAAGCACCCTGGCTCCTGCTTCGGCAAGCCGGCAGGAAATGGCGAGTCCAATACCCATAGCTCCACCGGTAATAATCGCACCTTTACCGGCAAGGTTGATGAGGTTTTTCAGCGGTATATTTTCTTGCGTTAAACCCATTTCAATTTCCCCCGTAAATAGTACTGCCGTTTATCTCTGGGGAAACATATTTAGAGGCTACTCCACAGAAATTATATAGCAGTAGTTAGGTTGACCGCCATCTACTACCCCTATCTCAAGCCCGGGATAGCGCTCAGAAATCTTATTACTTATCTGCCCTGCTTCAATCTGGTTGGCATCTTTGCCATGGTAGAGCGTAATTACGCCTGCCTGTTCCAAATCAATCAGGGGTAACAACTGGAATATGACGTCTTCAGGTGTGTCACCGGCCGCAAGCAATTCGCCGTCAAGCAGGCCAATCAGTTGCCCCTCTTCAATGTTCAGAGAGTTTAACCTGGTAGCACGGGTTGCTCGCATAATCTCGATTGTTTTGACGGTAGTTATGGCTTCAGCCATCTGTTCGGTACTGGTCTCAAAATCATCTTCGGGAATAAACGTAATGAGGGCTGAAATTCCTTGAGGAATCGTCTCAGTAGGGATTACTTTAATGTTCTTTTTGGTCAGGGATTGGACCAGGAGAGCGGTAGGGATTACGTTCTTGTTGTTTGGTAGAAGGATGATATTATCTGTGGGCAATTCTTCGACAGTCTGGAGTATATCGAAGGTACTGGGATTCATTGTCTGCCCGCCGGGAACGATGGCAGAAGCATTCAGGTCGGAAAAAACTTTTACTATTCCATCTCCGTTGGCCACAGCGACAACGGCGGTGTGTACATCCATCATTTTTTCTCGATGCAGCAGCAGGAACTCTATGTGCTGCTCGTCCATGTTGCGTATGTCGATATCAAACAGGGGGCCAAAAGAGGAAGCGATTTTGGTTACGCCATCAGGATTCTGAGTGTGTATGTGCACCCTGATTGTTGATGAGTCGCCTACCACCATCAGTGACTTCCCCATATCCTCCAGGACATTTCTGAGCTCAGCTATGTCAAGACTCTCGCCTCTGACCATAAACTGTGTGCAAAAACCGTAGGAGTCTTCTTCACGTGAAATCTGTGGCGGCGCTGCCACTGATGGCAGCTGGCTTGTAAGCAGTTCGGGAGAGCGTTTGTCGGTATCACCCTTGAGATAGAGCAAGGCCCCTTCTAGAAATGTGTACAATCCATGCCCACCGGCATCTACCACGCCAGCATCCTTCAGCACGGCAAGGAGATTGGGTGTGTTCACTACCGATGCTCTGGCAGCGTTGACCGCTGCTTCCAGAATTAATACCGGACTGGCATCGGAGCTGGACGCTTCCAACACGGCAGCGGAGGCGGCATCTCTTATAACAGTCAGGATAGTACCTTCTACCGGATTACTTAACGCCAGATAAGCCGTTTCTGAAGCTTTCTGTAAGGCCTGCGCCAGGTCCATTGCCGTAATGGTCTTTTTCTCTCCTAGACCCTGGCTGAAGCCGCGCCAGATTTGTGAAAGGATAACGCCGCTATTGCCACGAGCGCCCATTAGCGCTCCTTTGGCTATTGCTTCCGCCGTTGAGGATATACTCCCATCAGTAAGCTGGACCGCCTCAGCAAGGCTGGTGCGCATGGTGAGCACCATGTTTGTACCGCAGTCACCATCAGGTACCGGATAGACGTTCAAAGCATTAATATCAGGGGCAATTCTTTCCAGCCAGCTGGTGCCGGCGGCGAACATTGCCCTTAAGTCGCGGCCGTCAAGAGTGACTCTTCGTTCCATAATTGCATCTCTTCCGGTCAGGTAATAACCCGAGCTTCATATGCCAGCCTTTATATTTAAGAGGAGTACTCTTACCAGGTAAGACTGATGGCACCATGTTGACAAACGCTCCGGCAATTAGTTTCATTATTACTACTACATAAACGGTAACCGGGGCATAGTATCGACAGTCGTTTTCGTGCTGTCTCAGCCACTTTAGCTTCAGGTTCTCGCCCGTCCTCATGAACTACCTCAAAGACAGCGGCTGGACATGCCAACACACACTTGCCACACCCATCGCACTTCCCCAAATCGATGGTAATGAAATAGTCACCTGTCCCATCGTTGTAGCCATATTGTATCTTTGCCTCTTCTCTGGTCTCTTTACCGAGATACTTCTCTCGGGCGAACAGGGCGGCACCGAGTGCCCCGATTATTTGCGGGTCTTCGGCTAGCAGCGGCTCCAGGCCAACCCTCTCCGCTATTTTGGCCACCATTCCCCGGTTCTTGGCGATGCCGCCGGTAATAGTAAATTCCTTTTCAATAGATGCTTTCTTGAGCAGATTGAGGCAGCGGGTAGCAATGGCTTCGTTAAGACCGGCCAGAATATCACTGCGGGCGACGCCCTGCCGGAGATAGGCGATGGCCTCTGTTTTGGCAAAGACGGCGCAGATGGTATTGAAGGAAATGGCGTTTTTTGACTGTAATGCCAGGTCACCGATTTCGCTGAGTCGGGTGTCCAGTACATCAGCAATCATTTCCAGGAAACGTCCGGTACCGCCAGCACATTTGTCATTCATTACAAAGTCGTCTACGTGACCTTCGGCGTCACAGCGAATAGCCTTACAGTCCTGGCCGCCCATATCCAGGATAGTCCTCACCGATGGGTAGTACCAGTTAATGCCCCGAGCGTGGCAGCTAATCTCGGAGATATTCTCCCGGGCGAAGGGAACCAGGACGCGGCCGTAGCCGGTAGCGACAACGTAATCAATGTCATCCAGGGAAAGCCCGGTGCTTTCCATAGCAGAATTGATGGTCATGCAGGAGGTCTTGACGCTCTCCGGGCCGGTGTCACCAATGGTGGCAGCAATGACAGCGCCATCTTTCATAATAACCGCTTTGGCGGCTCGAGAGCCGATATCTATACCGGCAACAATCATTATTCGACACCTTTCTCCGCGTTTTCTTTAGCGATAATAGCCGCACCCAGCGCGGCTACGGTTTGAGGTGCGTCCGGTTTCATCACTTTAAAGCTCAGTTCCTGCTCCAGGATATCCACCAGGCCATCGTTTAGCGCCACGCCGCCCGTTACCGCCACGTCTTTTTCGATACCAACTCGCTTGCACAATGACATGATGCGGCTCACCACGGAAAAGTGGATGCCGGCGACGATATCTTCCTTGGGCGTGGGTGGGTCGCGGTGGATATGTGAAATTACCTCGGACTCAGCGAAGACGGCACACGTGCTGCTGATGTCGGCCCGGTAATGAGCCCCAAAGGAGAGCCTGGCCATTTCATCTAACGGGAGAGCCATAAGCTTGGCCATCTGCTGTAAAAACAGCCCGGTGCCGGAAGCGCATTTATCATGGTTGGCCCAGTCGGCAAGTCGACCTCGCTCGTTCACCTTGATAACGGTGGTGCTCTCAGCGCCCATGTCAATCGCCATACGCACGGACGGGAACAAATATCCAATACCGCGCGCCAGGCAGGTGGTGATTGTCTTCCGCTGCTGGGTGAAAGAAACCAGCTTTGCCCCAACGCCAGTAGCCACCACGGGGAGACTATCCAGGTTTAATCCGGCCTGGCCCAGAGCGGCCTCCGTTGCCGTCCGGGCACTGGCTTCAATCTGCTCTCCACAAGGCACAATGCTGGTAGAGATGATATCCTCGTCCCCCAGGACTACGGCTTTGATATTCAGACTGCCAATATCTATGCCCAGTGTTTTCATTACTTAACGGTCTTCCAGCAGCTCGAAGAACTGCTCCAGTTTACCCTGAATCTCTTCCTCGGAGTTTATGGTGGGGTCGACTATATCACAATCGACAGTCAGCATTGGTATATCAATTTCGCTCAGTTTTTCTTTTATCAATCTGATAGTAGCGCAGGTATGCCGGCAGCCCATGAATGCCCAATAGATAGCTCCGTCAATCTGGTATTGCTCGGCACTGTCCGTAATGTCCTGCAATGCTTGCTCACTGAGTGGCCCGTACATACTTCTTCTTTCCGGAATGAGGAACGACTTCCTGGCTACGCTCTCCAGCGGTTTGGCCGGGTCCAGCCTGCCTTCTGACCAGCGGGTAAAAAGTGGCTCCACCACGCTCACCGCACCCAGTCCCTCAAATAGCCTGTCCAGAGAGCTCATCAGATGCATCGGTGGGATAAACAGTGTCATCAGGCGGAAACGCTCCGCGGAGACGGCACCCTTACCCTGCTGTACCATTTCTTTCAATTCATCCCGTAGCTGTGTCAGATACCGGACGGCTTCAGGCTGGCCGGGGAACATATAGTCAGCGGAAAGCAATTCCAGATAGCCCAGGATAGACATCGGCGAAGGCGCTGCCTTGCGCAGTTCGCAAATCTCCCGGTATAGTTCAATCTCCTGGTCGGTTCGGGCGACCATTTCCGACAGCTTATCCCAGTCCATTTTCCGGCCGGACTTTTCTTCGAGAAAATGCACCATGTCCTCAAGTTCACCGACCAGGTAGCTCATTTCACCGGCGGAATTCTGAAATGGGTTATCCAGGAAAAAGCCCGGGCTGTTGCTGAGTTCCATCATGAGCTCTCCGGACTTGGCCGTATTGTCGCAGATAAGGTTAGACCAGAGAACAACATCAGGGTGGGGGATAACGTTCAAAGCAAAGATGCCGGCGACACCACGGTGGGGGGAGCAAATTTCTGGAGCCAGTCCCAGCTCGGCCCCTTTTGCCAGTAGTTCTGCCTGTTGCCGCAGGAAAAGGGCAATAAGCCAGGTGGTCATTTCGGTATGCATGGGGACGATATCCATAGCATAGAGGATTTCGGTAGGGAAAAAGACGGTGTGGGAAGCTAGTAATTTGCCCTCTTCGCGAGCATTACGGACACGGGTGTAATACTCGATAAGCATTTGATAGTACAGAGTCTGGCTCAGACGTGCCCCGGGCGAAGCCTGGCTCATCCTGTCCATCATTCGGTACGTCCGAATTAGCAAATCAATTTCGCTTTTATGCTCGGCGGTTGTCATTTCCTTCTCGCCTCCAGCATTTCCAGAAAAGCCTGTACTCTGGTGCGGATTTGCCCTGAGCCGGAAGTGCCGTACTCCACATCCAGTGCCAGGGTCGGTATACCGACTTCCTTCAGCCTTGCGGTGATTAGCGGCAGGTCATGGGCGTAAGGTACACAATACCGGATAATCTGGCTGACAACGCCGTCCACTCTGAAGTCACGTGCAAGTTGGAGAACGCGATTAAACCTTTCATCCGAGGGTACCATCCGGGCACAGGGGAAATTGCTCAAATAGCGCCGCGATATGGCTTCCAGGGGAAGACGGCCATTCAGAACCACCGGGTCAGACCAGTAGCGGGTACTGGTGCACAATTCATCGGCCACTACCAGTCCGCCTAACTCTTCGATAGACCTGATAAACTCTGGATTGTTCATGACGCTGCCAGTGACCATCAAACGTGCTCGGCTCTGGTGAGTGATTCCTGAAACGGCTAATTCATCGAGCAACTGTCGCAGGTACTGATTAAATAACTCCTTCGGCATACGGAAGCTAGCGTTAAGCACTTCCATCGTCTCAGCACCGGTAATCGACATCCTGTCAACCTTACGTAACTCGTAAAGTTTCTTCAGCAGCTCTCGTGACTCATTAAATACGGTAATAGACTTGAGCAGCGCTTCATCGGTTATCCTGGTGTCGAGGCATTGTTCCAGAAGCTGTTTGATCTGTAATACCTGTTCATAATAAAGGCCCTGCGCGCGCTCGGTATATTTACGGGGCACCGTAAGAATGTGATGGAACGGCGTCTTGAGGTAGTAGCGCCACAGGTCAAACAGGCGGCGAGCTCCGTCACAGGTCGACCCGGCGATTATGCCATCCAGATAATCATACTCGCCGCGCAAACCCATCTGCAAGCAGCTTCGGGAGAAAGAGCAGTTGTTGATGTAAAGATAGGCAGTGCCATCCTCCAGCTCTGCCTCATGGGAATAGCCCGTGATGCGCACGGGAAGCGCTCCTGCGGCATGGATGAGCTCTTCGGGGACGTAAGTACAGAGCCAGCCAAAAACTTTCCCTCCCTGCCGTTTAAGCTCCAGAATTTCCTCAGTTTTAGGGAAGGTCTGGTTGACCGCACAGAAGCGGTCCAGCGTTGGTAACTTGGTATCTCCCATCTCTATCGAGCCCACAACATAGAATACCAGATACCTAGAATGGCTAGGTATTATGTTACAGGCAGGGTTAGTGGATGTCAAGTCGTGAGATAGGGTCGTAAAAAAGGAGGGAATTTATCCAGGAAATCAATGAGTGCGACCGCATGGCTAAAGTTTTTTCACCTTAAATGATTAATCCTTTAATCTTTCAGAATCACACCTTTGCAGGATTGTAGCCATCCTCAATAGCCTTTATGATAATAGTGTAGTCAAGCGATTAGGACTCAACTGTAACGGGGATTGGCGGAAGTTGGGAATAAGTTGAGTCCTAATTGTATTCCTTACCGGTATCAATCAGTGATTTTTGCAGTGCGTTTGGTATACATCCGGATAGATGGGTATATTAGAGGTTCCGAAGCGTTTCAGTGTTAATAGTCGTATCATGAGGTTAATGCTGTACACTCTATTCGGCCTCATAACAGCAGATGGCCTGATAACTAAATTTCTTGTGACAAACGGCCACGCATTAGAAATAAATCCTTTCCTGCAAGCCTGGGTAAGCCAGGATATGTTTTTGGCTATAAAGGTATCAGGAGCATTCCTTGCTACATTATTTTTATGGATAAAATATACCAGGAAGCCAAAGATAATATACATGTTTACTCTGGCATTTCTTATATTTTATACAATCATTGTTTTCTGGAACTTGTTTGTATTTCTTACCATCTAGCTGCGAATACCTGTTTCCAGCATCCAGAAACTAATATGTAAGACCACTACGTGCGTTTGGCATTTTTTAACCTTAATTAGTCAGCAATTAGTTTCCAGGGCATTAGCACATATCCAATTGCGTTTAACCTAATCTTCCGTAAGGGCCTTTCCAGCCATCGGCAATTTCTATGAACTCTGCATATCCGCTATTTTTAATAAATTCAATTGATTGCCGGTATCTCTCATATTTGTAGCTGCCTTTTTTATAAAAACCCTGGATCACGTCACAGGAAGGATAATCAGGGCAATCGGCACACGTTTCAAGTTCCCTTTATTCTAGCCCGGATGCGTATTAAAAAACAAAGAGCTATCATAAGCCGACAGAAAGGCGCTGTCGATACTCGTATGGTTGGGCTCAGGCCATTCGCTTGACAAGGCCAGTGCCGGAGTGGACAATACCAGTCAAAATGGGTATAAAGTAAGAGTATGAAACCCTTAATCGGTTTTATCGGAACCGGTGCCATGGGAACACCAATGGCACAGAATCTGCTTAAGGCGGGCTACTCTCTGGTGGTATACGACCTCAAGGATAAGGCTGTGGAAACCCTGGCCAAGGCCGGTGCGGAAAAGGTCTTTTCCGCAAGAGAGCTTGCCAGCCGCAGCTCGGTTGTGATTACCATGCTCCCCACCTCCCCCTACGTGGAGGCGGCGGTGCTCGGTCCAGAGGGCGTGATTGAAGGAGCCAGGCCCGGAGATATAGTAATAGATATGAGCAGCTCCTATCCCACAAGTACCAGAATGCTCTGTGAGCAGCTAGCGGTAAGGGGTATCAGGATGCTGGACGCACCCGTGAGCGGAGGCACAAAGGGAGCTCGTGAAGGTACCCTGACAATCATGGTGGGCGGTGCGGAAAAAGATTACGAGGAATGTCGTCCCATCCTCGAGGCGATGGGACAAAGCATCTACCATTTAGGCAAGATAGGAGCCGGTCACACGGTCAAGGCGCTCAATAACCTTTGCTCAGCATGCAGCATGATAATCACCTCAGAAGCCTTGATAGCGGCAAAGAAGCTGGGGCTCGCTCCGGAGAAGGTTATCGATGCCATAAACTCCGGCACCGGGCGAAGCTGGTCCAGCCAATTCAAGTTCCCCGCTTTTGTCCTGAACAATAAATTTGATTCGGGTTTTTCTATCGGCCTTATGAATAAAGACCTGGAGATAGCCACACGCCTTGGCCGCGAACTCAATGTCCCCATGTCCGTGGGGGAACTGGTTCAGCAGCTTTACAACCGCGCTGTCGGCCGGGGTGGTGAGGATGAGTGTCATACCGCCATTATAAAATTCATCGAGGACTGGCATGGTGTTGAAGAGAGAAACAGAGAAGGAGGTTAATTGTCATGGTAGAAGCTGAGAAGCAGGCTTTCGTCGACAAAATGTACCGGGAGCGAGGTTATATCCTCGATTTCCATAAAGTGATGGTGGCCGAAGATTTCGATTTTCTGAAGGCTTATGACCAGTTGATTCAGGCAGGATACACAAAACAACGAACGCTCGATGCCAAGACCAAAGAAATTATTTATGCGGTGATTCTAACGTCGGTGAAGGCAAGCGTCGACCATATAAAGAGTCACATCAAGCTGGCCCTGGACTATGGTGCGACTAAGAAAGAGGTCCTGGAAGCTCTGGAGATATGTATCCCCGCGGCCAGTGTACCTGCCTTCATGATCGGCTTTGAAGCCTGGAAGCAGGTGGTATCACCCCAGAGGATAGAGCCCTCGCAGCCCTAGCGAGAGCTATGTTGAGAACGGTGTAACAATATGCCCCTTTCACCAGATAGCAAGAACAAACTCTACTATGGCTATGTAGTAGCTGCTGCCGCCGGCGTACTCCAGATAATCATGTGGGGGTTATTTAACACCTACGGCGTCTTTTTCCTCCCCTTGCATGATGAATTCGGATGGTCCAGAGCGGCAATTTCAGGTGCCCGTTCCTTCTCCATGCTCGTATGGGGATTTATAAGTATCATTCTGGGCAGCCTTAACGATAGATACGGCCCGAGAGTCATCATGGCCGTATGCGGCTGTTTCCTCGGTGCCGGTTACTTCCTCATGTCACAGGTAAGTACACTGTGGCAGCTCTATATATTCTACGGAATTATAATTGGAATTGGTATCAGTGCGACAGATGTCGTGGTTCTTTCGACAGTTGCCAGGTGGTTCAAAAAGAAATTAGGCATGATGACCGGTATCGTCAAGGTGGGTACGGGACTCGGTATGTTTATCATGCCCCTCGCGGCAGATGGGTTAATATCTTCTTATGGATGGCGTAATTCATATATGATTTTAGGGATTATGGGTGCGATTTTTGTTGTCTCAGTTTCTCAATTACTGCGCAGGGACCCGAATAAAATTCAACACAGGCCAGATGTAGAAAAAAAGGGTACATCTTCTGATTTGCAGACTGCACAATCAGGATTGTCCCTTCACGATACAATCCGCACTACACGCCTTTGGATAACCAGTATTATGTACCTTACTCTCTGGTTCTGTGTAAACATTGTCCTCGTACATCTAGCACCACATGCGATGGATATGGGCATTTCCTCAGCAAAAGCAGCTGGAATTTTGTCTTCCATTGGAGCAATAAGTATTGCTGGAAGACTTGTCATCGGTCCTTCAAGTGATAGGATAGGCTGCAGAAAATCAATGATAATATGCTGCCTGATGTTTGTTATTTCGTTTGCAGTACTGCTGATGGCAAGAGAATTCTGGATGTTGATTTTATTCGCTGCGATTTACGGTTTTGCACATGGTGGTTACGCAACTCTAATATCTCCTATGGTAGCTGAGCTATTTGGGATGCGCTCCCACGGTGCAATCCTGGGCATTATAATATTTCTCGGTACCATTGGTGGCGCCATTGGTCCGGTCTTTGCCGGCTATTTATTTGACACAACCGGTAGTTATCAATCGTCTTTCTTAGTCTGCATCGCCATGGGAGTTATAGGCCTGATTTTAAGCACTACGTTGAAACCTGTAACCGCTAAATCATTATAATCATCTTCATAATATATTTTGACGGCACCATCGAGAAATCATTATAATGGCAATCAACAAGCGCTTTTCTCTTCTTCACTTATCCCCGGTATGCCCGAGAAGCTCTTAGAAATTATCGTAATCAAATAGCTTAAGGGGAACAGGTAATGAGCTCAGATAAAGATTTAAGTGATTTTATCCGGCGCCAGCGAGCTTACGGAGAAAGCAGTGAACTGCCTCTTAAGGACATGCGCGTAATTGACATGGGGACCGTGATAGCGGCTCCTTTTACCGCGACCCTTCTCGGGGATTTCGGAGCCGAGATTATCAAAATCGAGAACCCTGATTCGCCCGATGCCATCCGGGCATGGGGGGTACTCGAAGATGGCCTTCAGCCCTGGTGGTCGGTTGTCAGCCGCAATAAGCTGCCGATAACCCTGAATTTAAGGACGCCGGAAGGTGCCGAGATTTTTGCAGGACTGGTCAAGAAGACCGACGTCCTCCTGGAAAATTTCCGTGCCGGAGTCCTCGACCGGCTGGGATTCCCCGGTGAGCGACTTCTCGAGCTTAACAAAGGGCTGGTCATCGGTCGAATTTCGGGCTACGGGCAGACGGGGCCGTATTCTTCCAGGCCGGGCTTTGGCACCCTGGCGGAGGGCTTCAGCGGCCTCACTTTTCTGAATGCCCAACCTGATGGCCCACCGTTGAGCCCGCCGTTCCCCCTGGCGGATATGGTTGCCGGGCTGCATCTTGCTTTTGCCACCATGATGGCACTGAGAAGCGCCAGGAGAGGTGAATACGGTGGCCGGGAGATTGACGTGTCACTCTACGAGCCTTTACTCGGGTTGCTTGGTGCTACCTTCCTTGAATACTGGCTGAGTGGGAAAATCCCTCAGCCTTTCGGCAGTGAAATGAGCAGTGCCGCACCCCGCAACAATTACCAGACAAAAGACAACTGCTGGCTGGCGCTTTCCGCCACGGCGCAGGTGCCTTTTGAAAGGTTGATGGACACCATAGGCAAACCCGAATATAAGACTGACCCCCGCTTCAGTACCAACGAAGCTCGCATCAGAAAGGAGAGCCGGAAGGAGCTCAACCGGGTAATCGCTGACTGGTTTGCCGGTATGACTTTACCGGAAGCCCTGGAAACCTGTGAGAAACACGGGATAACTGCCAGCATCATCGCCAGTATGCACGACATTGCCGAGGACCCGCATGTGCGGGAGAGAAAGACGCTTCTTAATATCAATGACCCGGTCACAGGCAAGACACTCAGGATGCCTGGTGTACCTGTCAGGTTGCCGAGTTCTCCGGGTGAGATTAGATTCCCTGGATTACCCATGGGAGCCGCGAATGAAGTGGTCTACCAGGACCTGCTCGGCTATTCATCGGCGCAACTGGAGGAGTTGAAGCTCAAGAAGGTGATATAGTATTCAATCCGGCGGAAGTGATATTTAAGGTGTGAGGAGAGTTCCGATGCTGATACTGCGAACGTTTTTATTTGTGCCCGGTAACCAGGAAAGAAGGCTGGAAAAAGCCCGCCAGCTACCTGCTGATGCCCTCATACTAGATCTTGAAGACTCAGTGCCTGCTTCAGAAAAGGACGCCGCCCGTAAAATGGTAGCCGCTTCAATAGATGGGCTTGCTTCAACCGGGAAAGATATCTTTGTGCGCATAAATGCACTGACAACCTCTCACGCTGTACCGGACATACAGGCAATCGCCACCAGGGGACTCAAGGGCATCTGCCTCCCCAAGAGTGAGTCGAAAGACGATATACGCAGGGCTGAAGCTTTGCTCGCCGACGCAGAGAAGAAGTCGGGCCTTGAAGCAGGCTCGATAGCAATTCTGGCTCTCCTTGAGACCCCAAAAGGCATCATAAATGCCTATGAGGTTACCAGTGCGTCTCCTCGCATTATCGCCGCCGCCTTTGGCGCCGAAGACTTCGCTATGGAGATGGGCATAAATCGCACCAAAGAAGGCTCTGAAATATTTTATCCCCGAACGGTGATTGCTGTTGCCTGCCACGCCGCCAATATTCTGGCCATCGACTCCGTATATACCGACGTGCGAGATACGGAGGGGCTAATCAAGGAAACGAAAGCGGTTGCCCGGCTGGGTTTCCAGGGCAAAGCGGTAATCCATCCCGACCAGGTCGGTCCGGTGAATCAGGTTTTCACTCCCTCTGACGATGAAGTCGCCCAGGCGCGCCGGGTAGTGCAGGCCTTTGAAGATGCCGTAGAGCAAGGCAAGGCGTCAGTCGCCCTTGACGACAAGATGGTGGATGCCCCCGTTGCGGAAAGGGCCAGAAAATTCCTCGCCCTGGCTGATGCTGTTGCGGAGAAAGAGCGCGCTATTTCAAGACGTTGATAGCGCTGCTTCGCCTCGCCAGGCTTCTAGACGGCAACCAGCTGGCAAAACCCTTTCATGTCCGGCTCTTGCTCCAGGGCCCGCACCCGCTCAATTAACTTTCCTTTTCTCTCTGCAGGGTAAATAGCTGAGGTCAGGTCGTCGAACTTGCCGATAAGCTCTTCCCAGGTAAGCGGGTTTTCCGGGTCTCCCCTGGGATAATCAACCCTGGTCGAGAACCTTCGCCCATCTTCAGTCACCAGCTCCACGCTGGCCGGCCACTGCCTGGGGAA
>JAUWLN010000165.1 GCA_030613665.1 Dehalococcoidia bacterium | reverse complement strand
AGGTATTTCTGAACGTCTGAAGTGATGATAACATAACTGGACGGGAAACGCAATCCGGCGGCGCAGCGGTACTGAAAAACGCTCTTGAAAAACAGAAAAGACTCACCCCCCTTGTGCCGGTAACGGGCTAATTGAAAATATGGAAAAAGTTGTAATGAAATGATTTGAGCGAGTGTGCTATTTCCCGTTTCTTGACAAGCTCGGCGGCAAGTGATAGCTTATGGGGAGTACTTTTGCTGAATGTCAGCCGTTTACGGTGTTGCCACGAAGTTTTACTTGATAAATCAAGTTCGTTTATGGATTTATATTTATAATCATTAATTGAGGGGGACACCAGTGAATATGGAGTTAGTTCATATCGGTTTCGGCGGCATAATGATGATGAACCGGGTAATTGCCATGGCAGCACCGAACTCGGCACCGACCAAACGGACAGTGCAGGAGGCGAAAAGTCGGGGTCAGCTTGTTGATATGACCAACGGGCGGAGAACCAAGGTCGTTATTTTTGTTGATAGCGGGCATGTTATTCTGGCGGCACTTGCTCCGGAGACAATCGCCGGGAGGCTCCAGACAACCCGTACCAGCTCGGGAATGAAACTGGAGCAAAGCGACGAGAAAGATGAGTCCTAGGCGAGGTTCTCCCCTCGGTCCATCTAAAAAATCTCTGCTCATTATTCTCTCTGGTCCTTCAGGAGTAGGCAAAGACGCTCTGCTCAATCGGATGAAGGAGCTAAAGTATCCCGTAGAGTACATCACAACGTTAACCACGCGTCCCCGGCGTGCCGGAGAACGCAATCACATTGATTACCACTTCACCGTGCCGAAAAAGTTCCAGGAAATGATAAAGCAGGGAGAACTGCTGGAATACGCCAATGTGTATGGCAACTGGTACGGTGTGCCCAAACAGGCGGTAAAGCAGGCGCTCAATAACGGGCAGGATACGATTGTTAAAGTGGACATACAGGGCGCGGCGAGTATAAAAGAGATGGTGCCCCAGGCGGTATTTATATTTCTCATGCCGCCGTCGATAGAGGAACTGGGAGTAAGGCTGAAGAAGCGGCATACAGAGGCGTCTTTTAACCTGAACGTACGCATGCAGACGGCAGCCGAAGAAATAAAGCAATTATCCTTATTTGATTACGTGGTCTACAGTCAGCGGGATGAGATTAACCGCGCCGCGGCGGATATTATCGCCGTCATTACGGCGGAGAAATGTCGGGTTAATCCCCGAGAAATCAACCTGGATTAGAATCAGGATTCTTCTAGCGAATCAGCTTCCGGTTCCGATTCCGTTTCCTCTGTTTCCTCCGGTTCCTCTGGTTCCGGTTTCGCCTCTCTCTGCCACCAGGCCTTCAAGCGGGCCATAATCTGATTTTCGTAGCCCTGCGTGCTTGGTGTGTAATATTTATTACCCTGAATGCGGTCCGGCAGGTTCTGCTGTTCCACAAAATGGTCGGGGTGGTCGTGGGCATACTGGTAGCCTTTCCCATACTCCATCTCCTGCATGAGCGGCGTTACCGGGTTGCGCAGGTGGAGGGGGACCGATTCGCTGGCGCCCTGGGTGACTTCTTTCTGGGCACGGGAGTAAGCTTCGTAAAGTGAATTGCTCTTGGGAGCGGTGGCCAGGTAGACAGCTGCCTCGGCCAGTGCCAAGTTGCCTTCGGGCATGCCGACAAAGTGGACCGCCTGTTGCACTGCCATGGCAATTACCAGTGCCTGGGGGTCCGCCATGCCAACATCTTCCGAAGCAAAACGAACCAGGCGGCGGGCAATGTACAGCGGGTCTTCACCGGCTTCCAGCATCCTGGCCAGCCAGTAAAGCGAGGCGTCCGGATCAGAGCCGCGCATGGACTTGTGCAGGGCGGATATGAGGTCGTAGTGCTGGTCACCGCTTTTATCGTACGGTAGCACGCGGTGCTGGAGCGCGTCCTCGATAGTGGGCAGGGTGATATAACGCTTTCCATCTTCATCGGGAGTGGTGCTCAGCGCCGCCATCTCAAGCACATTGAGCGCAATACGGGCGTCATGGTTGGATAGCGTGATCAGGTGACCCAGCGCCTCCGGCGCGACCTCCACATTAAGATGCCCGATACCGCGCAGAGTGTCTTTGAGGGCTCTGGTAAGGATGACCTGTATCTGGTCATCGCTAAGGGGCTTGAGGGGCATGACGCGGCTTCGGGAAAGAAGAGGTGAGGTGACCTCAAAGGAGGGGTTTTCAGTCGTGGCGCCGATGAGGGTAATCGTGCCGTCCTCAACAAAGGGCAAGACGGCATCCTGCTGCGTTTTATTGAAGCGGTGAATTTCGTCAATGAAGAGGATGGTTTTCTGCAGGTTTATCTGGCGGCGGCCTTTCGCTTCTTCGATGATGCGGCGCAGGTCAGTGACGCTGGCGCTGACGGCGCTAATCGGACTGAAACTGGCGCCGGTCATATTGGCGATGATGTAGGCCAGTGTTGTTTTGCCGCTGCCCGGCGGGCCCCAGAGGATAAAAGACGGTATCTTGCCGCTTTCCACGGCTTTCCGCAGCACGCGGCCCGGCCCGATGATATGTTCCTGTCCGACGAATGTGTTAAGGCTGTTCGGGCGCATCCGGGTGGCCAGCGGCGCTTCCTTGGCCTGCATGTCCTCAGCCCGCTGCTCAAACATATCCATGCTCATAGTTCAACCCCCTTCTGGCTCCCCCGCGTTCATTATAACGCTTTCTTTCGCCAAAAGTTAATGCCAGTATCTTTTGCCGGCAAGAAAGGCGGCCACGCCTTTGCTCTTCAGTATTCTCAGGTTCTTCAGGTGTGCCTCTCCGTGCCCCGCCTTTAAGAAGTCGAGATTTTCACAGGTTTCAAACTCATCGCACTGCCAGCATCCGTCGATACCCTTCTTCTGGCAGCACTTTCTCATTTTACAGAAAGGCGGCCCCCCCGCCGCCCCGGCAGGTTCTCCGGCAGCGGAATTTGACCAGAGCACCGAGCAGCTCATAGGCCTGAAGGTAGTTCTTAAAGGTGGCAAAGAAAGGGATTTCGGAGAGAGATTCAGCAGTTTTGTCGAATTTTGCCTGTCTCAATTCCTTCCTCAGGTCTCTGGCCAGGTCGGCTATCTTGCCCTGGTAGGCGAAGCAATCGCCGCAATAGAGCCCGCAGTAGGCGATTAAATCTTTTGTTTCTGTCATCCTCACCCCCTGTGTCCCCCTGGCGAAACTATAATCGGTGCGCCAGGGGGTTCTTTCTGGCTTGAGATATCCAATACCTGTGTGGGTATAGCACCTTGAATCTCAATCCTATCCGAGAATATATGTACCTTGATATTGAATAGCTGTAGCACAGCCCTCAAGTTTTTATTTATAGTATTAGCCTGTTCTCCCAGATCATTACAATCCCAGAACCCCGAAGGAGCATCGATCCCTCTCATTACCAAGTCAGTACCTTCGATTGGAAACGTGTCCTGCTCAGTATGCTCCTCGATGGATAGGTTGCCATCGGTTTCC
>JAUWLN010000181.1 GCA_030613665.1 Dehalococcoidia bacterium | reverse complement strand
TTATAAGAGATATGCGTAAGCAGCCTGAATTCGCCCGTGAGTTGCTCACCTTCATCGTGGACGAGGTGCTGGTACCGCATCTAAAGGTGCAAAAAGAGTACTGCGGTATTACCACTGCCAGAGGTGCTGATGCCTGGGCTTCCATACCAAATCTCTCGGTTAAAGATATGAAAGAATGGGTTGTTCCTTACAACCAGCGCCTGATGACCAAAGCCGAAGAATATGGCATAACAGCTAACTCTAACAGCGGCGATTATAATGAAGAGCGTCCGGAGAAATTTGATACGGAAATACTGCATGGCTCTTTCGATGTAGAAGTAGCCTCGCAGGGAAGCCCATCACTGTTTCTGGGTATGGGCCGGTGGGAGGAGTACCCTCTGGAGCCGGTCCGTGAATACACTGCCAAGTACCGGAATCAGGGTATCAGCGTTCGCATCACCGCCGGGGTGAACGCCCGTCTCTTACGCGATGGCCCGATGGAAAAGATTGTCAGCACCGTTAAGCGCTTTATCGATGCCTTTGCCCGGGATCACGAATTAAGCATATTCCTGGCTAATCTCCCAATGGACACCCCTGCTGCCCATGTCCACGCCGCCATCGCCGCCGCGCACACATATGGTCGTAAGCCAATAGTGGACAACCTGGATGAGATCGAGTTCAGTATACCTGAGCGAGAATCATTCCAGGAATGGAAAAAGGGGATACAGTAGAGTCAATAAGAACTCAGCAGGTTATTTAGTACCTTCGCCTTCCCCTATCTAAGCGACCACCACCACCGCTTCTCCTGCCCCCACCCCCGGAGTACCCGCCGCCTCTGTCATCAGAGCGAGGCCGAGCCGCATCAACGGTGAGTGTCCGGTTCTTCACCGTTTTGCCATTGAGACCGGCGATTGCCGCCTGACCCTCTGATACCGATGGCATCTCCACAAACGCAAATCCTCTGGGCCGACCGCTGTATCTGTCGGTTGGAAGGCTTACCGATGCCACCTCTCCAAAAGAAGCGAATTCCTGCTGCAATTCCTCTTCAGTCATATCAAATGATAAGTTGCCAACGTAGATTTTCACCTTAACACCGCCTTATAGATTTCTCCCCGAATGCCTGCCACCAGGAATATTACCTCTGGTACCGCCGCCGCCGGGCACTATTTTTTGCCTTTATGCGAGCCGCATCTCTCTCGGATATGAAATGGCGATGAGCTTTTGCCTCCCGCAGGACGCCGCTCATCTGCACCATCTTCTGAAAGCGCCGCAACAATGATTCCTGGGACTCACCTTCGCGTATTGTAACGTTTAATGCCATAAAACACCATCACATCCTCGAGATACACACAGGCCACGTATTCCCGACCCGCATGTATCTTTAAATCTCGCCAGAATATTACCCGCCCTGCCTGTTTTTACGGTAGCAATCGCTACAGTACACCGGCCTATCACCGCGGGGTTCGAAAGGTACCTCGGTATCCTTGCCGCACTCAGCGCACACCGCGGGGAACATCTGCCGCTGGGGCCGGTAGCTGCTTTCTCCATAACGCTCCGCCTTCCTTGCCTGGCGACAAGAAGGACAGCGCTTGGGCTCATTGGTGTAGCCTCTTGATTGGAAGAGTTCCTGTTCCTCAGCACTGAAGGTGAAGGTAGTCCCGCAATCAGAACACTGGATTGATTTGTCCTGAAAACTCATTGGATAACCCCCTCTACTTAGATTTTAGTTAGCGTCCCGGTCATCCAATGCTTCAGCAATCTGAGGTAGCTTTAAAAGCTTGTAATAACCTAAATCTACGCCAATCAACTTTATCATACACTAAAACGGCATTCTTCACAAGAAGCAAAGGCTGGCCCTGATAAAACAAGGTTAAAACTGCCGATCAGAGCACTGCCCGATAAACCCCTGCCGCCAGGAACCGGAGATGAGTCTGCGGAACAGAGAATTATCAGTTTGGTTTCATACTTGCCACTTGGCTCTATTTCCCTCGAAAAATTAGCACAATATTAACGGAAGATAATGACTTTAGTAAATATCAGGGGTAAAACAAAAAGCTCCAGTTGAAGTATGAAGAGTACCCAGGTCGCAATTATCAGAGAAATTTCATAACTTATAAAATAAAACATTACCGCCAGAATCGCCAGAAGGCCAGTAATTACCGACCAGGATAAAAATATTCGGAGATTCTTCATTTTCTTCTCAGATATACCTGGCTCCCTGACAAATTTTTCACCTTCACTGATTGTTTTAAAGAGAAATATTGAGGTGAAACCCACCAGAGCCGTCGAAGCAACCAGCAGTGACCGCAGGAGGTCGATTTTATACTCTATACTTGCCGGCCAGTAAATGTACACGGCAATCAGGCCCCAGGCGCCCACAGCAATGATGATAAGGAACGCTCTTGTCAATATTTCAATGGCCTTTTTCACTTTTACCTCCGCTCTGGTTCCTCGTTAGGACCATATATTTCACAAGGTTAACGAAAGACAATGATTCTGGCGAATATCAAGGGGAAAACCAGTAGCCCAAGCTGCAATATAAAAAATATCCAGGCCACAAAAAATATATTGATCTCACCGATTATGAAATAGACCGCGATTGCCACAACAGTCAAACAGCCGAAAGCTGCCGAGCGGCATATAAAGGTCTTCAACTTTCTAATTCCGATATCGGAAATTCCGAGTTTTTCGGGTAGCCCGCTACTACCACGAATCAATTCAATGAGAATTATGCTGATAAAAACTACCAGCACCAGCGAAGCCGCCAGTACCGACCACAACAGTTCAACCTTCATCGCCATCTCTATGGGCCAGCTGAAATATGTCAGAATAAAAATCAGCGCCCCGGCAGCGATAACTGTCACAATTGACGGTAAATTGTCCACCACCGACCGCTTAATGGCTTTTATATATTTAAGGGGTGTTCCCCAGCTTTGACTTTG
>JAUWLN010000182.1 GCA_030613665.1 Dehalococcoidia bacterium | reverse complement strand
TAATCATCTATACTCCCTACGCATTATAGCTCATAATCATACGTTACGTATAAAAAAAGAGGGGGCACCGCCCCCTCTCTATCATCATTTTACCAGTTTTAATCGGGCGCCGCCGGTGTTTGTTTCGGGACCAGCCGGGGTACTATGGGTGCCTTCTGGGGTCTGGTAACCGGCTCCGTTTCACCGACTGACTCAATTGGAACTGGTTTCGGTTCCGATTTGGCCTTCTTCGCTGGTTTCGGAGCCTTTCCATTCAGCAGATTCCCCAGATCCTCGCCTTCCAGAGTCTCGCGAGCCATGAGCTGCTCCGCAATCTGCGCCAACCTGTCATTGTATTTGGTCAGGATGTCCTGTGCGGTCTCCTGAGCTTCCCCGATAAGGCTATGAACCTCTTCATCAATTTGCTCGGCTATCTTATCGCTGTAATCCCTCTGCTCTGAAATTTCACGACCGAGGAAGATCATCTCTTCCTTGCGCCCGAAAGTACGCGGCCCCAGCTTATCACTCATGCCAAAGCTGGTGACCATCGCCCGGGCTATCTTGGTAGCCTGCTCGATGTCACTCTGGGCACCAGTGCTAATTTCATTGAAGATCAATTTTTCCGCCGTACGTCCTCCCAGAAGTCCGGCCAGCATATCTTTGAACTGCGACTTCGTCAGCAGGTAACGGTCCTCAATAGGCAGCTGGCGTGTATGACCGAGCGACATGCCCCGGGCTACAATGGATATCTTGTGCACCGGGTCGGCATTAGGCAGCATATTGGCCACCAGGGCGTGCCCGGCTTCATGATAGGCGGTAATCTCTTTCTCCTTCGGGCTTATCTTGCGGCTCTTTCTTTCCGGCCCAGCAATCACCCGGTCCACCGATTCTTCAAATTCCTGCATACCGATAGCATTCTTATTACGTCTGGCTGCCAGAAGAGCAGCCTCGTTGACCAGATTGGCCAGGTCAGCACCACTTAGGCCCACCGTACCCTTGGCCAGAATTTCCAGGTCAACATTTTTATCCAGCGGCTTTCCCTCGGCGTGGACTTTGAGAATAGCGACCCGACCATTAATATCCGGGCGGTCCAGAATCACCCTGCGGTCAAAACGACCAGGCCTCAGAAGCGCCGGGTCAAGAATGTCCGGTCGGTTGGAAGCCGCCAGGACAATCACGCTGGTACTGGTATCAAAGCCATCCATTTCCACCAGAATCTGGTTGAGGGTCTGCTCTCTCTCGTCATGACTGCCGCCCAGTCCTGAGCCGCGGTGTCGTCCCACCGCGTCAATCTCATCGATGAAGATGATACAGGGCGCATTGCGCTTCGCCTGGTCAAAGAGGTCGCGCACCCTTGAAGCACCAACGCCAACAAACATCTCCACGAACTCGCTGCCGCTAATCGAGAAGAACGGCACGTCAGCCTCGCCGGCTACCGCTCTCGCCATCAGTGTCTTGCCTGTACCCGGAGGACCGACGAGCAATACCCCTTTCGGGATACGCGCCCCCAGCGCCTGGAACTTTTCCCTCGACTTAAGGAATTCCACCACTTCCATCAGTTCCTGTTTGGCTTCTTCCACGCCGGCCACATCGCCAAAGGTCACCGTGGGCCGGTTGGCCGGGAAGAGGCGGGCGCGGCTCCGACCAAAACTCATTGCCTGGTTGTTTGCCCCCCTTGCCTGACGGAAAAGGAAGAACAGCAGACCGCCGAAGATGATGAGCGGCAGGAAATTCAACATCAGGCTGCCCCAGTTGATGCCTGACGCCCCTTCGATGTTCACCACGATGCCTTCAAGGTTCAGCCCCTCAATTTCATAGATGCTGGCGTTGCTTTCCTTGAATGCCCGCAGCTCGGTACCATCAGTCGTGGTGATAAGCAGCAGATCCTCCTCCACCGTTATCTCGGTGATTTCCTTGCTCTGCGACATGGCGATTACCTCACTGAGGGGTACTTCCTCAGGTTTGTTCGCCGATGGTAGCAGATAGGAGAACAACGCCACCGCCGCCAACAGGATGGCGATGTAAATCAAGCCGCTCCTTTTCCAGTTAGGTTTCACGCTTCACTCCCGACATTAGCTCTATCGAACCACTCCATTATACCATAATATGCCATAGCGTTTTCCGCTGCTGGCAATTACAGGCCCTTATAGACAGCCTGCAGCCGCAGCGCATCTTCCTCAAGGTTTGGGCTTTCACATATCAGCATACCTTTGACATTGTAATCCTTCAGCACGCCGAGCAGTTCCATATACTTGAAATCAGATTCCTCCAGATTGAGGTGGTTCAGTTCGCCTTTACGGCCGTAGTTAATACCGGAAACGTGAATATGCATGTTTTCCAGTGCCTCATCTCCCAGACGCTGCCTCAACTGGAGCAGGACAGCCTCAAATTCGGGATAGGAATTGAATTTCCCGGTACGGGCGTGCCAGTGAGAAAAGTCAATGCAGGGTGATACCCCTTTAAGTCCGGCGCTGAGATTCACCAGTTCCTCAATAGTGCCAAACTGACTGCTTTTCCCGGTTACTTCCGGCCTGATACATATCCGGATATTCTCACGCTCAAGCTGGCTCAGTACTTCACCAAGGTGTTGCCTCACCGTCTCGTAGACGGCTTCCGGCGGCTGCCCCATGTAGAATGCGGGATGAAAAACCACGCTTTCCGCATGACAGAGGGCAGCGATGCGCGCCGCCTGCAAAATACGACTCTGGCTGGCCCTTACCTTTTCTATATCCTGCGAATTCAGGTTTATATAATAGGGAGCGTGGGCCGACAATCTCACCCCGGTGCGGACTGCCACCTCACCCACCAGCCGGGCTGCCGTCTCCCCCCTCTTCACTCCCCGCACCAACTCACCCTCCATACAGCCCAGCCCCCGCTCCGCCATACGCGCACTGCCGCCCACGGTCGAGGGTGGCCCGGGACTGCGGGGTG
>JAUWLN010000155.1 GCA_030613665.1 Dehalococcoidia bacterium | reverse complement strand
TACGGCGGGATTTCCCGAACTGCGAGAAGCCGTTGCCAGGCATCTGGAAAAGCTCTACGGCATAAAATATGACCCGGAAACCGAAATCGTTATCACCGTTGGCTCCAGCCAGGCGATGGACCTCGCCTTCAGGACGACTCTGAATCCCGGTGACGAGGTTATAATGCCCGACCCCTACTACGTGTGCTATCCTTCCTGCATCGTTTTAGCGCACGGCATACCGGTCACCGTACCCACCAGACCGGATAATGACTTCAAACTGGAACCCGACCAGATTGAGGCCCGTATTACCCCGAAGACAAAGGTCCTTCTCTTCGGCTACCCGGCCAACCCGACGGGTACCGAACTGACCCGTGAGGAATATGCCGATATCGCCCGCGTGGTGGAAAAACACGACCTGCTGGTCATCTCGGATGAAATCTACAGTCGCCAGACGTATGGCGTGAAGCATACCTGCTTCCCAACTCTACCGGGAATGAAGGAACGCACCATTCTCCTCGATGGTGTTTCCAAAGCATACGCCATGACTGGCTGGCGTCTGGGCTACGCCGCCGGCCCTGCGGAAATCATGGCTGCCATCAGCAAGGTTCACCAGCACACAATGCTAAGCCCGTCCAGCATGGCGCAGATGGCGGCTCTGGAAGCCCTGAAGAATGGCGAAGACGATGTCCAGCGCATGCTGGCTGAGTACGAGCGCCGCCGCGAGGTTATCATCCGTGGTCTTAACGAAATAGGGCTCAAGTGTCACGAACCAAAAGGGGCTTTCTATGCCTTTCCATCGATCAAGCTTACCGGCATGACATCAGACGAATTCACTGAAAATCTTCTTAAGGAAGAAAAAGTAATCGTCATGCCCGGCAGCCTTTTCGGTCGGCTGGGCGAGGGGCACGTGCGCTGCTGTTACGCAACCTCTCTATCTGATATTGAGGAAGCACTGCGCCGCATGACTCGTTTCGTTGAGCGGCACCGCATCCACTCCTGACCGGAAAACCAATGAGGCGCTAGATACTCGCCTTTCTGGACACATTGGGCAGACCTTTTTCGTCCGAACCCTTTACCCCTGCTGAAATAAAAGCTATTATAAAAGAAAATTTTCAGGGTAATAGAATGGTAGACCGCAAAACAAAGGTTCTGGTTGTCGATGATGAGGAAACGGTGCGAGTACTGCTTCAGCGAATTTTACAAGCCGCCGGGTACGAAGCTATCATCGCGGCCAATGGCAAAGAGGCTCTGTCTGTTATTGCTGGTGGTGGTATTGATGTGGTGATGCTGGATATCAATATGCCCGGGATGTCCGGCGTTGAAGTGCTTGGAAAAATAAACGCCGATTGGCCGGATCTCTGTGTCATCATGGTAACCGCAGTTGCCGATGCCCAGACCGCCGTTACCGCCATGAAACTGGGCGCTTATGACTATATCACCAAACCGTTTGAACAGGATGAAGCGCTCCGCAAAATCCGTCAGGCCGTTGTGAATTGGCAGGAACATCTCAAGCTCAGGCAGAGTATCGCTGAAAAAACCGAACGGTTGCAGGATAATTTCGCCGAGCTGGTTGCCAGCCTATCCAGAGAGCACAGGCTGCTCCAGCAGCTGGCGGCAAAGGATAGAACCGGCGGCAAGTCCCTGCTCTCAGGTCTACCTCCAGAGCTACAGGAGCCAATTACTTCGGTTGAGGAATTCAGAGACGCCCTGCTCAAAATTCTTAAAAAATCTTAGCTTTTTTACCGGTCATGTTTAACGATTAAAGGGTTATTTTCTGATGAAGCAACGGATTTTAACAGTCGATGATGAACTGAGCATCCTTAAATTTCTGCGCTCCAATCTGGAGGATAGAGGCTACACGGTCATAAGCGCAACCAACGGCGAAGAGGCGCTTCATATTATAGAGATGGAGCTGCCCGACCTCATTATACTGGACGTCATGATGCCCAAAATGGATGGCTTCGAGGTATGCCGTCAGCTGCGTGAATGGTCGCAGATTCCAATCATCATGCTGAGCGCCAGGGGCGATGAAAAGGACAAAGTGAGGTGCCTAGACCTCGGCGCCGATGACTACATCGTCAAGCCTTTCGGAGCCAATGAACTCATAGCGCGGGTCAGCGCCGTCCTTCGGCGCACCAAGACGGCCGGTGTATCTCCCACGAAATCTACCGTCACCAGTGGAGACCTGGTCATCAACTTCGCCGCCAGACAGGTGACCAGTGCCGGCCTGGAAATAAAGCTGACTCCCACTGAATATGCCCTCCTTCAGGAACTGGCCGTTAATGCCGGCAAGGTGCTCACCCATACCCACCTGCTGAACAGGGTATGGGGCCCGGAATATCGGGAGGAAAGGGAGTATCTGCACGTCTTTATCCGCCGGCTGCGCTCCAAGCTGGAGCCAGACCCGAACAACCCCAAACAAATCCTCACCGTTTCCGGTGTTGGCTACCAGTTCACTGATTCTGGTTAAGAAGCCACCGACAGCCTCTTCACAAACCGCCCTGGAAGCACCCGTTCCGGGTGTTTTTTTATTTCCCTCAAACTTTAAGGAAATTTTTAGAATCGTGAGGTAGATATTTAGGTTTTGTTTCGTATCCTCACTCTATCCTGAAAGCATAGAACAACCGCGAACGAGGTATCTGAGATGCGAAACAAATGGACAAAGAGGCTCTTTCCCCAATACAACCGGGTTTCATTTTCAGCGCACAATGAAATGATGAAGCAGTTCCGCAAGGCACACGTCAAGGTAGCCATGGCCCATCCGTCCAGAGTTAGCAAACAAGATACCCTGGCAACAACAGTCCCTTCAGCCATTAACCGTATCATTTTGGATAGCGGGGGGTCATACTCACCGGACCGGATGGTGAGCCGGTCAACTTCCCTTCCATTACCAAAGGTAGCGGGCTACAAGTTATCGCCAAATTAAAGCCGCGCAAGCAATAGAAAAGAGGAGTCGATGAAAAGATGAAGAAGCGTACTTGCATAATGGCCATCGATGACGAAGAGGAGATACTTCGATTGCTCAAGAACATATTTGAAGAAGAGGGCTATGATTTTGCGGGTGCCACCGGTGGCGATTCCGCATTTCCCCTGATGCACGAGTGTCAGCCTGACCTGATTATCCTCGATATTATGATGCCCGGCCTTGACGGCTTTCAGATGCTTAACCTGATACGCCGTAAATCCCAGGTGCCGGTAATTATGCTTACCGGCAAAGGTGAGGTGAGCACCCTGCGCGAATCCGTGGAGATTGGCGCCGACGATTTCATCAGGAAGCCCTTTTACCCCGTGGAGCTGGTCGCGCGCGTAAGGGCCAAATTACGCCGGGCGGCTCAGTCAAACAGCCAATCACAAGACATGTATAAGAGATGAATTGAAGCAGCATGAGCGATGCCGCTGCTGCGGCCTTTACCGCGTGCTTCTTCCCGGCCAGGATTTTTAGTTATTACCAGGCCGGCTTGCTTTTTACTTGCCTCGTAAATAATCAATCATGGGCTGGGTAATCAGCGGTACCATGTCACCAATCATATGCGGCATAAGGTTGTCCATGACCTGCGGCATAAGCTCCGGCATCTGCTCCTGCATGTAATCCGGCATCGGAATGCGTTCTGCTACCCTCTCCAGCATCACTGGCATGACTTTGGGCATCATCATCAGCAGCAGTTTGGGGAACAGGATGGGAAACATGGGCTTCATCAGCTGAAGCGCCCCCGGAATCCTGCCCATTAGCCTCATCATCTTTCCCATGCCGAAGGGCATAGCGGCGATGAGCTCCGGCCACATTGAACCCATAAGGTCGGCAAATCCCTGCGGTGTCATCAGGCCAATCATAGCCTCGAAGACCGCCCACTGCCGCTGCACCTCCGGATTCGGGTCAG
>JAUWLN010000140.1 GCA_030613665.1 Dehalococcoidia bacterium | reverse complement strand
ACGCTGCGAGTGAAAAGGGAAGTGTCCTCGAACGTTGGAGAATCAACCCGCTCATAGCCGTAGAGCTGGCAGATGCGGGCGGCTTTTTGCTCGATATAACGCCAGCCGGCCTGTTCTTCCGGCAGAATGTCAGTTGTGCCGCGTGGTGCCCGATACAAATTCATTTGGCCAGCCTTTATGATGCCTTATCAAAATACCACTTGTAAAGGAGCTTCATATCATCCGGAAAGATGCCCAGGCGGTCGCCATCGCCCACCTTTCTCTCCAGTGCCGAATACTCGCCATTGAGGAAAATATTGGTTCCCAGCTCTTCAAGCGGTATGCCGATGCGCTGCGTAATGGTTAAGATTGAGTCCCCGTTTTTCACTGGAACATTGGCAATGGAGTCCCGGGAGGGGTCCGGATTATCGGTAAAACGGCGCAGTTTACCGTAAAGGTGCACTTCAATCATATATTTTAGCCTCCTCCGATGAGCGGAAAAAGTCCTATCCTGTCCCCATCTTGGAGGAGGTAGGTTTCCTTTTGCCATGTGCTGTTGACCATGAGCACGCCGATTTCCTGGCGGGGGATTTTGAGCTTGTCTACCAGGTCACTGAGTTTAGCCCCGTCAGCCATTTCCAGGGAAAACGCCTCACTATCTCCCGGGTTGGGGTGATACTTGCGTAAGCTCGCGTAAAGCCTGACCTCAGCCTTCTTCATATCTCGTTCCTTAACCGTTAGTTACACGTTTAATTATACCGTATTTCTGTGGAATAATGAAGAAAGCCCCCTCCACAAGGAGGGGGCTCATATGCCGGTTCCAGTTTATTAACTAGGGATTGTGTACTTTGTCCAGTTCCTTATCAGACACGTCGAAGACCACATTGTGAGGCGGGAGCTTCTCATACTTCATGAACTCTGGGATGCGGTCGTCGACCTTGGTGAAGCCGGCGCCTTCGTTGAAGGCGCGCTCCATCTTGATGATGTCACCGCCAATTCGGCCAATGTCATCAACCGTCCAGTTGGTGCCGAGCACGCCGTTGCATTCCTCAGCCATCCCTTCGAGGCCGGAGGGGATGTCAAGGATGGCAAAGGAGACGAACAGGCAGTGGCCACTGGCGTCAAGGAACGCAGTAACATACTGGAAGCTGCGCGACATATCTGCTTTCTCCACGATGAACTGGTCTACCTTACCACTCACACCGAATATCTCGGGGGCGATAGTGTAGCCCGCGGTGTGGTCGGCGCCCATGGTTGAGGTGGCATAGGTTATGCCGATGCCCTTGATTGCCCTGGGCTCGTAGGCCGGCATGGCCTGTCTCTTGACCGTCGGGCAGCGGACAACGCCGAAGATATCCGCAGTGAGCGCGGTACCGCCACCAAGGATATGGCCGAACGGGGTGCCCTTGCCAATCTCATGTATCAGCTCGATGGCTTTCTTGCCGTCACCGAACTTGGCCAGACCGGCTTCCATGCACACACCGATGGTCGCCCCGGCCTCGATGGTATCCACGCCGTAATCGTTGCACAGGCGAATCAGCTCCCCGGTAACATCCAGGCTGTCAATGCCGCAGTTGGCGCCGAAGGACCAGAGCGACTCGTACTCCTGGCAGGAGACCAGCTCGGTGCCATCTTCTTTTGGATAAACGTTGGAGCACTGGATGATGCAGCCGGGGCTGCACCGGTGGCCGGTCATGCCAACGCCGCCGCGCTTCTTGCAGGTCTCGTTGAGCGTCTCTCCGGAAATCTTGGCCGCACCCTCAAACCGCCCCTCTCTGAAGTTGCGGGTGGGTAAGGCACCGGCCTCGTTGATGACATTGATACAGACGGCTGTGCCGTAGGTATTCAGCCCCCCGCCGGGCTTGGTGACGTCGTGCTGTTTCAGAGCATCGGTCATCTTCTTGCGGCCGGAATCGAATGCCTCTTTGTTGGCCACCGGTATGCTGGAACCACCGGCATCATCAATGACGATAGCCTTGAGTCCCTTGCTGCCCATCACCGCGCCGACGCCGCCTCGGCCGGCATAGCGGCTGGGGCGGTTCTCCGGGTCATTGACAGCGATGCCGGACATTGCCATCAGCATTTCCCCGGCGACGCCAATGCTGATAATGCCTGTCTTCTCGCCGAACTTCTTGAGCATCTTGGGGTAGGTTTCGTACAGGCCCTTGCCGACCCATTCCGCGGCTGCCGGCGTCAGTTCGGCGCCATCCTTACTAACCTTGAGCACCTGGAACTTGCCCTTTTCCTTGGGCTGCCCCTCGACAATGATGGCTTTTATGCCGATGCGTGCCAGTTTATCCGCGGCAACGCCGCCGGAGTTGGCTTCTTTAATGCCTCCCGTCAGGGGGGACTTGCAGCCCACGGAGAGACGCCCGGCTGTCGGGGCGCCGCTGCCGGTTAAAATGCCGGGAGCGAAGGTGATTTTGTTGTTTGGCCCCAGAGGATGGCAGGTGGGCGGCACCTCGTCGCAGATTATGGCTGAGGTCAGACCGCGTCCGCCTAAAAACTTGTACTTGTCGGGCACGGCTTCAAGTTTGACTGTCAGGTCACTCATGTTAACGCGCAGAATTTTGCTCATTATTGGACTACCTCCTTACTAAAATGGTATTGAGATAATTGAAAGTATACCATAATTTTTCCGCCTGTCAATAAGAGGACAAGAGGAAATATATATTCAGCCAGCAAGTGTGCGGATTTACAGCACCAGTCTCATTGAGATATACTTAAGTATACCCGCTTGAAATCAAATCAGGAGGCATTTCACTGCTTTGGCCGTCGTCAGGGTAACGAGTTTCAACCAGCTAAAAGAGAAGGCGGAGGCATATCTTCCAGCCGAGAAGATTGCGGTTGTCGAGGAGGCTTACCAGTTTGCCACCGAGGCCCACCAGGGACAGATGCGCCTGTCGGGCGACCCGTATCTGGAGCATCCGGTGCAGACCGCAATTATACTTGCTGAGCTCCAGCTTGACGCTGCCTCTCTGGCCGCGGCGTTGTTACACGATGTGCCGGAGAACTGCGACATACCCATCGAAAAGATAGCAGACAAGTTCGGGCTGGAGATAAGCCGGCTGGTGGACGGGGTGACCAAACTGGGTAAGGTATCCTGGCAGGCCGCGGGGACGGCACCGCGAGAGGCTCAGGCGGAAAACCTGCGGAAGATGCTGGTTGCCATGGCGGAGGACCTCCGTGTGGTATTCATCAAGCTGGCGGACAGGTTACATAATATGCGCACTCTGGACGCCCTGGCTCCGGAAAAGCAGCAAAGCGTGGCGCAGGAAACTCTGGAAATCTATACCCCTCTTGCCCATCGACTCGGCATATGGGATCTGAAGTGGCACCTGGAAGACCTGGCCTTTCAGTATCTTGAGCCGGGGAAATTCCGTCGTATTGTTACACTGCTGGCAGCACACCGTGCGCAGCGGGAGAACTTCATCGCTCAGGTAATGGATACCCTGAAAAAAGAACTGGACAAGGCCGGCCTGAGAGCCGAGCTTTCCGGCCGACCCAAGCATATATACAGCATTCATCAGAAGATGGAGCGGGGTCGTGACTTCAACGATATTTATGACCTCCTGGCACTGAGGGTGCTTGCCGACACGGTGCCGGATTGCTATAGCGTCGTGGGCATCATCCACAGTCTGTGGCACCCGATACCCGAGGAATTTGACGACTACATTGCCAATCCAAAACCAAACGGATACCAGTCGCTGCACACGGCCGTCATGTGTTTCGGCACCACTCCTCTGGAAGTCCAGATACGTACCCGTGAGATGAACCACAATGACGAGTACGGTGTGGCGGCGCACTGGCGTTACAAACAGGGGCGGAAGGCCGACCTGCACTTCGAGGAAAAAATCGGCTGGCTGCGCCAGCTTATCGAGTGGCACCGTGAACTGAGCGGTTCGGAAGAGTTCCTGGAATCAGTAAAAACGGACATCTTCATCGACCAGGTCTTCGTGTACACCCCGAAAGGGGATATAAAAGACCTGCCGAGAGGCTCCGCGCCGCTTGATTTTGCCTACCGGGTGCATACTGAACTGGGGCATCGCTGCATCGGCGCCAAGGTGAATGGGCGACTCGTGCCGCTTGACTACGAGCTGAAAAATGGCGACGTTGTGTCTATTATGTCCGCAAAAGGGGAAAAAGGCCCCAGCCTCGACTGGCTGAATCCCCATCTTGGCTTTGTCCGGACCTCCCACGCCAAGGAAAAGATACGGCAATGGTTCAAGAGGCAGGAGCGTGCGGAGAACATCGAACGCGGCCGCCAGATTCTGGACAAGGAATTACGCCATCTGGGAGTCACCATTGAGCGCGAGGAGCTTGCGGAATTATGCAACTTCAGCAACGCGGAAGACTTTCTGGCGGCGATTGGCTATGGAGGGATTTCTACCCATCAGATTGCGACGAAACTGGCGGCACAGGAGGAGGCACCCAAGCCTATCCCGGAAGTGGCACCGCGCAAGCC
>JAUWLN010000135.1 GCA_030613665.1 Dehalococcoidia bacterium | reverse complement strand
ATCCTTACCCACAGCAATCATTTCATCGCGCTGAACAATCGACCTGATATGACAGACGTTTTCAAGGCAACCGCACCGGATACCCTGTTCCGCGCCGGTAGAGCACGAAATTTAATTGAGCAGGAACGGGGAGAGATTGATGTTGGCAGCTTCCAGCGCGTGTTCCGCGACCATTTCAGCTACCCGAACTCCATCTGCCGGCACGTTGATACCAGGGAAGAGGAACCCCGGCACCTGGCCACGCTTTCTTCGGCGGTCATGGACCTGACGGCGCGCACCTTTTATCTGACCGAAGGCACGCCGTGCCAGAACGACTACTATAAGGTCGCGCCCAGATGCCTGTGGCAGGACTGAAGCAAATCAGGCCGGGGTAACGCTAGGCTTTCTCGACAAGCTGGCCAGCCTTGGCCTTGGCGATAAGCTCGTCTTCACGCTGCACGTCTTCCAGTGTCCTGGCCTTGACCTCAGGCGGCGGGCTTTCCAGGCCGTACTTCCATTTCAGGAAGCGCAGCCCGGTAATGGGATAAATGGCCGCGATGAGCACATCCCCGATATCGTCGCTGATATCTTTGACCAGCTCCCGTGCTGCATCCAGCTCCGGTTCGAGCATATCCGCCGGCCGGCCGGTAATCGGCTCCTTGCCCTTTTTGTAAAACTTGAGGACCGTTTTCTGCACCTCGGGGTCAATTTGTGCCGGCGGCTTGCCGTAGAGCCCGTAGCAGTAGTCCATTACCTGCGTTGAGACCAGCTTGTACCTGCCGGCGAGGACGTTCTGTACCGCCTGTACGCCGACGATCTGGCTGGTTGGGGTGACCAGAGGCGGGTAACCGAGCTCTTTTCTGACCTTGGGCAGTTCGGCGTAGACGTCGTCGAGGCGGTCCACGGCGTTCGATTGTCTGAGCTGCGACACCAGGTTGGAAATCATGCCGCCGGGGGTCTGGTGTACCAGCACGTTGGTGTCAATAACCGAAATTCGAGTGGTATTCAGAAAGTCGCGATATTTCGGCGCGATGGATTCAAGATAGTCGCCAATCTTGAGCATCTTGGCCAACTCCAGGCCGGGGTCACGCGGCGTTCCCCGCAGGGCGGCGATAATAGGTTCCACCGCTGGATGCGAGGTGCGCAGGGCGAAAGGTGCCACGCAGGTATCAATCATGTCCACACCGGCTTCCATTGCCTTGTACATGGACATCGACCCCATGCCGCTGGTGTAGTGAGTATGCAGTTGGATGGGCACCTTGACCGTTTTCTTCAGGGCGGAGACCAGCGTGTAAGCATCATCGGGGGCAATAAGCCCCGCCATATCCTTGATGCAGATGCTGTCGGCTCCCATGTTCTCAAGGATGCGTGCCTTCTCCAGATAATAGTCAAGGGTGAATACCGGCCCGCCCATCTTGGGCTCGGTGAGGGAATAGCAGAGGGATAGCTGGGCATGTTTGCCCGCCTTTTTAACTGCCTGGCAGGAGGTTTCCAGATTGCGCTCATCATTGAGGGCGTCAAATATTCGGAAAATATCAATGCCGCATTCCGCAGCATGTTTGACAAAGGCATCGACCACATCATCAGCGTAATTGCGGTAGCCAACCAGGTTCTGTCCACGGAGGAGCATTTGAAGAGGGGTATCGGGCATTAACTTTTTCAGGGTGCGGGGTCTGTCCCAGGGGTCCTCGTTCAGAAAACGGCAGGCTACATCAAAAGTGGCGCCGCCCCAGACCTCCATGGAGTAAACCCCGGCCTTGTTCATCTCTTCGGCGATGGGCAGCATATCCTTGGTTCGCATGCGGGTGGCGTAGTTTGACTGATGCCCGTCGCGTAAAGTCAAATCGGTGATTTTCAGGGGATTCTTGTTTGACGTATCCGTCATTATATTCTGACCTCCTTAAGCAAGCGGCGCTGTCTTTAAGTACCGCAACTATTTTACACTGTTCGCTTACGGTTGGCAAAAATATGGTGGCGCATACAGGAAGATGTCATTTTACAAATACAATTGACGTGATATAGAATGTCTGAAGTGGCAGGGTGGGGGCTTATTCCTCTGAGGAGGGCTTTTTTTTTGATACCTATCGAGCAGCACAGCCAGAATTCTGCAACTGCCGGGCGGACATTATTTTACGGGTGGGTCATCGTTGCCGCCTGCATGGTTATCATGGCGATGCACACCGGCCTGATGTATACCTACGGTGTTTTCTTCAAGCATTTGACTGCTGATTTCGGCTGGAGTCGTGGGGCCACCGCCGGGGTTCAGTCGGTGTTTATGGTTACTCATGGGCTCTTTGCCATCGTTATGGGGTGGCTGGTGGACAGGTTCGGCCCCGCCAGAGTGATGGCTGTCGGTGCTTTCATCAGCGGCCTGGGGCTGGCGCTGACCAGCCAGATAAATGCCCTGTGGCAGCTTTATATGACCTATGGAGTTATCTTTGGCATAGGCGCCGGCGCCGGTTTTATCACCACTATGGCCACCACCGCCCGCTGGTTTATCAAGCGCCGCGGACTGGCTCTGGGCATTGTCGCCAGTGGTTCCGGGCTGGGTACCATGCTTCTGGCCCCGGTAGCCGAGCGTCTCATAACTGCTTTCGACTGGTCAACGGCGTACCTGGTTCTTGGCGTGGCAGCCTGGGCGATTATGATTCCGTGCGCTCTTCTGCTGCGACGCGACCCGGCGGAGAAAGGGCTTCGGCCTTACGGCTCTGATGAAGTCATGACATCAGTCAAAGGAATGGAGCAGCTGGAAGCGAATACTGCCGAAACAGGTATCAATTTGAGGGCGGCGGCACGGTATAAACCGCTGTGGATGCTCTTTATCATCTTTTTTCTGTTCAATTTTTGCCTGCAGATGGTAATGGTGCACTTGGTGAACTACGCGACTGACATCGGGATTGCATCGCTGTATGCGGCCATTTTTATCAGTATCATCGGCATTGGTAGCTTTATCGGCCGAATAACCATGGGTGGCGCCTCCGACCGCATTGGTGCCAATACCGCCCTGGTCATCTGCTGCGCAATAATGGTGACCACTTTAATTTTCCTCGTCTTTGCCCGGGAGCCGTGGATGTTTTACCTTTTTGCCCTTGTTTTTGGCTTTGCCTATGGCGGGGAAGTGCCGCAGATGCCAGTCTTAATTGGGCAGTTCTTTGGAATGCGTGCTGTGGCCACTCTGGTCGGCGTGACTGTTCTCGGCGCCACTATCGGCGGTGCTTTCGGCGCCTGGGTGGGCGGTCAGATATTTGATGTAACGCAAAGTTACCAGCTGGCTTTTACCATCGCTGCGGCTACCAGCTTTGCTGCCATGACGCTGACACTTATGCTGAAAAAAGCCGGGGCGGTTATTAAAAGATGACCGTTAACGTTTGCCGCGGGTATTTTTCCTTGTCATTCCGGCAGGGAAAGAGGTATAATTCTGGGCTGACCGCAGGCACTGAAGAGCCGGGTGCAACGAAAGGATGCGATTATAGATAGACGCAGAGTTCTGTCATTCCTGACCGGGTTGTTGCCTCTCTTAGTGCTCGCTCACTTCGGACACCACCTGATGATGGCACTGCTGTCGCCGCTTCTCCCCTTCATTCGCAGCGATTTTTCCCTCTCGTATACTCAGGTGGGTGGATTGCTCTTTGCTTATAATATTGCTTACGGCATCAGCCAGCTCCCCGCTGGCTGGGCATCTGACCGTTTCGGCCCCCGCATCATGCTCACCGTCGGCGTTGCCGGTGTGGCGGTGGCCGGACTCTTGATTGGTCTTGCTCCAAGCTATATTGTCCTGGCGCTTTTTCTGGTTATCCTGGGGTTAGCGGGGGGCGGCTACCACCCCGCGGCATCGCCGCTGGTCTCCGCCTCAGTCAGTCCGGAGAACCGGGGCAAAGCGCTCGGCATCCATCAGATAGGGGGCACGGGGAGCTTTTTCCTGGCACCGCTCATTGCGGCTGGACTTGCCAGTGTTCTGGGCTGGCGGGGCACGTTTCTTGCCATATCGATTCCGGCCATTGCCTTCGGCGTATTATTCTACATACTTCTGGGGCGTATGGGCTATGCCAGCGTAGCCCGGAAGAAAACGGTAGATGCTGTCGCAGTAAAGCCGTCGGAACCGGTCGACCTGCGCCGACTGTCGGCTTTTATCGCGATAGGCATCGCCAGCATGGTTCTGACTTATTCCACGCTCCAGTTCGTCTCGCTCTACGCGGTTGACGTTCTGGGCGCCAGCAAGGAAACGGGAGCGGCTCTGTTATCCGTCGCCTTCTTTGGGGGCATCTGGGGTGGCCCTATTGGCGGTTTTCTCTCTGACCGCTGGGGGCGAATACCGGTAATAATCGCCGTCGGGCTTATCGCTGGACCGGCTATTTACCTTTTAAATTATGTATCTCTGGGTTTCAGTCTCTATGCCGTGCTGCTCCTGATGGGCACCGCGATGCACGTTGGCATGCCGGTAGTGGAATCTTACATCATCAGCCACGTATCGCCGCAGAAACGCTCCACAGTGCTCGGCATTTACTATATGGGCAGTCGTGGAGGACCG
>JAUWLN010000007.1 GCA_030613665.1 Dehalococcoidia bacterium | reverse complement strand
CTCGAACCTGTGACACCCTGATTAAAAGTCAGGTGCTCTACCAACTGAGCTAACGGCCCACAGCAAACCAGTGATACCCGGATATTAAGTATCCAATCTTGATTTTAACAAATCGCGGTTTTACCCGCAAGCTTGATATTTTCTTGTGAGTTTCAAAAACGGAAAGGCGTGTTTGCCGACCCTATAGTAAAATGAGCGCCACCTCTCCAAAGCCCTTGTAGACGCGAGGCCATCACTCTTGTAATATTAACCTGGTGCTAGCATTTAACCACCGGGTAAATGACTTTGGGAGCTGAGCGGCAATTGTCTGCAGAAGAATACATGAAACTGGCCTTAGATCTGGCAAGACGCGGGCACGGATGGACCAGCCCTAACCCAATGGTGGGGGCCGTGCTTGTCAAGAATAACCTGGTCATTGGCCGCGGTTACCATCGCCGCTTTGGCGACAACCACGCCGAAGTCAATGCTTTGCAGAACGCCAGTGCTGACCCGGCTGGCGCCACGCTCTACGTTACTCTGGAACCCTGCTGCCACCATGGGAAAACGCCCCCTTGCGTTGACGCCATTATCAGTAACAAGATAGAAAGGGTCATCATCGGGACGCTTGACCCGAATCCGGAGGTCAACGGAAAAAGCGTCAAGATTTTAAATGAGAACGGCATTGATACCAGGGTCGGCGTGCTGGAAGAGGAGTGCCGCGAGCTGAACGAGGCTTATTTCAAGTACATGACAACGGGGCTGCCGCTGGTGACCCTCAAGTTCGCTCAGACACTGGACGGCCGGATAGCCACCGCCAGCGGCGATTCCCGGTGGATAAGCTCGGAGGAATTCCAGAAACTGGCACACCGGCTACGGTCCGTCAACGATGCTGTCCTGGTCGGCATCAATACGGTTTTAGCGGATGACCCGCAGCTCACGGTACGCCTGGTCAGGGGGAGAAATCCGACCCGCATTATCCTGGACTCCAGATTGAGAACGCCGCCGAAATCCAAAATCGTCAGGACTTGCGACGCGGCGCCATTGCTAATCGCCACCACCGAGCAGGCTGATAACCGTAAAATTTCGCAGCTGCGCGGGCTGGGGGTAGAGGTCCTTGAAGTTCAGACCAGCGTCTCCGGAGGCATCGACCTGAAACATCTGCTTCAGGCTCTTGGAGAGCGAAATATCTCGTCACTGCTGGTGGAAGGGGGAGCTAAAGTCATCACCTCTTTCCTGCACCATAAGCTCGCCGACAGGGTGGTCGTGGCCATTGCCCCGAAAATTCTGGGCAGCGGGATTGATGCGGTGGGGGAGTTGGATATAATCCAGCTAAGCCAGGTTTTAAAACTGACGTTTCAGAAGATTTCCAGGGCGGGCGATGACATCGTCATTGAGGCCAGGGTCGACCGCTCTTCCGGCTAATCCCGCTTCTGCATATATTCCATCACCTCGGCGACCAGGAACAGCGAGCCGGTGGCGCAGACGAGGTCAGCCGGTCCAGTAAGGGATAACGCCTTTTCCACCGCCGAGGCCACATCTGCCGAAACCTCAGGAATAATGCTTTCCCTGGAGAACTCTTCTACCAGCTGCTCCACAGCCACGGCGCGGGGATGCTGAGAGCTGGTTACAATTACCCTGTCGGGAAACGTTTTGAGTTCCGCCGCCATCGCGGCGATATTTTTATCCGATGAGGCACCGAAAATAACAACGGCTTTTTCAAACGCGAAATACTGCCTCAAAGCCGTCACCAGCCTCCGCACGGAATCGCCGTTGTGAGCTCCGTCAACGATAAACCAGGGCTTTCGCCGCAGGACTTGAAGTCGACCCGGCCAGTTCACACCGGCGATGCCACTGGTAATCGCTTCGGCAGTTATCACCGCGCCCCGCCCGGCCAGCGTTTCGGCAGCGGTGATGGCGGTGGCCGCATTTTCCAGCTGGTATTCGCCAAGAAGAGGTACCTCGATGTTATAATTTCCCTTCAGGCCCATTAGCTGGAAAGACTGCTTCTCCGGGCTGATGGATTTCTGCCGCCAGCTAACATCACTGCCCACCCTGACCAGTTTCACCGCCTGCTGCCGGCACACGTCCTCCAGCCCATTCATCGCCTCCGGAATTTGAGGAGCGGTCACAACTATGCTGCCCGGCTTGATGATGCCCGCCTTTTCCCTCGCTATCTCCGCCAGTGTATCGCCGAGCACGTCCATATGGTCATAGCTTATCGACGTGATGACACAGACCTCGGGCTGCACCACGTTGGTGGCATCAAGGCGTCCTCCCAGTCCCGTCTCCAGCACCTGATAGGCCACTCCCCGGTCCTGAAAGCACATGAAGGCAAGCGCGGTTAGGATTTCATAAGTGGTCAGTTCTCCCGGGTCGCTGCTCGTATTCACTGCTTCAACCTCTGGTTTTATCCGCCCGGCCAGCCGGGCAAACTCATCCTCGGAAATCTGCCGTCCGTCTATCTGTATGCGCTCCCGGATGCCGAGCAGGTGCGGAGAGGTATAAAGTCCAGTGCGGTAACCCGACTGCTTAAGGATGGAAGCGAGCATGGCAGCGGTGCTGCCTTTTCCTTTCGTGCCGGCGATATGAACCGATTTCGCCGCACTTTGCGGATTGCTCAATCTTGCCAGCAAACGCTCGATGCGCCGCAGGTCGAAGACGACCGCCGAGCGTGGCATCCGCTCGTAATCGGCAAAGCTCAGTACATAATCAACCGCCGCCGGGAAGTCCATTTAACGCTCCATACGAACCAGCTTAATCTTACCTTTTACCGCATTTCCGGTAAAGTTTTTTGAAAATTTTAACAAAGCATCAAAGGTGTCACCCCCTTGACAAACACTATATATTGTATTAACATCTAACTCGTCACACTATATAGAGGGTATCGGAGCCATGAACTGTCCCTATTGCAGCTATCACGATTCAAAAGTCATTGACTCCCGCGATATCAATGACGGCATACGCCGCCGGCGCCAGTGCCTGAAGTGCGATTCTCGTTTTACCACCTATGAACGCCTTCAGCCCGCAGGACTGTTTGTAATAAAGAAAGACGAGCGCCGCGAGGGGTTCAACCGGGACAAGCTCCTGGCCGGTATCCGCAAGGCCTGTGAGAAACGTCCACTCCCCAGCGGCGCGGTGGAAAATACCGCCGATGATATTGAAGCCGAGCTGTACCGTTCCGGCAAACTGGAAGTGCCCGGCACCCTCATCGGTGATATGGTCATGGAGAGGCTGAAAGAACTGGACCACATCGCCTATATCCGTTTTGCCAGCGTCTATCGCGATTTCACCGATATCACCACGCTGAAGGAAGTCGTGGACGCACTGGTCAGTGACGGTTCAGCACTAGCTCCGTCTAAAAACCAGCTCTCTTTGCTCTCCACGGAAGAGCTTAAGGAGCTGTCGGAACGAAGATAGTCTGACGATAAAGCGCAATCATTGTCGCTTTAATAAAAATGAGCCGATGGACAGTATGGACAAGTCACAGAACAGACCGACAAATTATCCGAATCGCAACCAGATTGCGCGCATTGTTTTTGCCGCGGCTGAGTCTATGGGCATCGCTGACCGCAAGCTTGTGGAAAAGCTCACCTCTCAGGTCATCGAGCGAATCGAGCAAAACCGCTCTTTTTTGCCGCCGCCTACCCTGCCCGGTATGGAAGATTTCGTCACCAATACACCGCGGCGACTGAGCCGCCTGCCTACGGATACCGACATACTGACGATGGTAGAGGAAATCCTGGCTGCGAAAGAGCAAAAATCCACCGAGGAGGCACCCGTTAAAATGAAATCAACTAGGACCGCCGGAGTAGAAAGCCAGCCCGATACCGGCTTCAAATTAACCGAAAACGCGCGGCACGTCCTGCAGAAGCGCTATCTGAAAAAGGACAAGCAGGGAAATGTTATTGAAACGCCGGAGGAGATGTTCCGCCGTGTTGCCGGCGCCATTGCCGGGGCTGAACTACAGTACAAGCCCAAAGCGAATGTGAAAGCAATGGAAGAAGAATTTTATCGCATAATGACCAGCCTTGATTTCCTGCCCAACTCGCCCACATTGATGAACGCCGGCCGGGAACTGGGGCAGCTTTCCGCCTGTTTTGTTCTGCCCATTGAGGACTCGATGGAGTCTATCTTTGACTCCGTGAAGAATACGGCACTCATCCACAAGAGCGGCGGCGGCACCGGCTTTTCCTTCTCCCGGCTGCGTCCTGAGAAAGACCGGGTGGGCTCCACGGGCGGGGTGGCCAGCGGGCCGGTGTCCTTCATCAGGGCATTTGATATCGCCACCGACGTTATCAAGCAGGGTGGGATGCGCCGCGGGGCCAATATGGGCATCCTCAACATCGACCATCCGGACATCATGAAGTTCATTACCGCCAAAGAGGACATGACTGCCCTGACCAATTTCAACATCTCAGTGGCCGTGACCTCGGAGTTCATGGAGGCAGTGAAGGCGGACACCGATTACAATCTGCTCAGCCCCCGCACCGGAGAGGTCGATGGCAAACTCAATGCCAAAGAGGTCTTTGACAAGATAGTGGATATGGCCTGGAAAACCGGCGACCCCGGGATTGTCTTCATTGACCGCATCAACCATGATAACCCCACCCCGCACCTGGGCAAGATAGAGAGCACCAATCCCTGTGGTGAACAGCCGTTGCTCCCCTACGAATCCTGCAATCTCGGCTCCATCAACCTGGCCCGGATGCTCAGAGAGGGAGACGGCTCCGTTGAGATTGATTACCCAAAGATGGCGAGGACCATCAAGACCGCGGTCAGGTTTCTGGACAACGTCATTGACGTGAACAAGTTCCCACTGCCCCAGATAGAGGAGATGACCCGAAAGACGCGGAAAATCGGCCTCGGTGTCATGGGCTTCGCCGACATGTTAATACAGCTTGGCATACCCTATAACTCCGAAGAAGCGCTCAACCTGGCCTCTGAAATCATGAAATTCGTCAGCGATGAGGCAACCCGGGCGTCTGAGGAACTGGGCGAGGAACGCGGTCTCTTTCCCGCCTTTACAGGCAGCATCTATGACGCAGCGGATGCCCTCAGGGTCAGAAATGCTTCCCGCACCACCATCGCCCCCACCGGCACACTGAGCATGATTGCCGGCTGTTCCAGCGGCATAGAGCCCCTCTTCGCCCTGAGCTACACCAAAAATATCCTGGATGGGGCGAAAATGGTCGAGGTGAACCCGCATTTTGAAGAAATCGCCCGGGAAAAAGGTTTCTACTCCGAAGAGCTGATGCAGAAGCTCGCCGACGGTGTCCACCTTGCCGATATTGAAGGGGTGCCCGACGCTGTGAAACCGGTATTCGTCACCGCCCACGAGATTACCCCGGAATGGCACGTGAAGATGCAGGCCTCATTCCAGAAGTCAACGGACAACGCCGTCTCCAAGACGGTCAACTTCCCCCGTGAAGCTACCAGGGAAGATGTGGCCAACGTGTACCGGCTCGCCTATGAGGCAGGCCTCAAGGGAATCACCATCTACCGCGATGGCAGCCGCGACGCTCAGGTTCTGACCACCGGCAAAACTGAGGGGAAGACCGAGCCAGCCACCGATGAAACCAGACTGACGCCTCGGAAGCGGGCCAAGGTAAACAGCGGCTTCACGGAAAGGGTTACCACCGGCTGCGGCTATATCTACGTTACGGTTAATTCTGATGAGCACGGCATCTGTGAGGTCTTCTCCCACCTCGGGAAAACGGGCGGCTGTGCCTCGGCGCAGCTGGAAGCGACCTGCCGCCTCATATCGCTGGCGTTGAGGTCCGGGGTGGACGTCGCCTCTGTTGTCAGGCAGATGCGCGGTATACGCTGCCCGTCGATTGCCTGGGAGGAGGGCAAATCCATACTCTCCTGCGCCGATGCCATCGCCAGCGTGCTGGAAAAGCACACCACTGGCTATGATGGCAAGCCGAAGCCGGAAGACTATGGCCTGGCCAAGAACCTGGCCGGGCAGTGCCCGGAGTGCAGCAATATGCTCATTTATCAGGAAGGTTGCTTTATCTGCGCGGCCTGTGGATACACCAAGTGTTAGTTACCGGGAGGTGGAAATTTGGTTGTCAACAGAGTGAATAGAGATGTCATTGTTCTGGAGGGAATGGAACAGAAAATAGGCCTCTCAGTCCTGGATAACCTCAGGCAGGCCAGCAACTCTGACAGGTAATATATAGCCCTATATAATATCTCTAATTGCGAACCGCATTGCGCCTGGTTCAAGAGTCATATTTTCTTCATCGAATCCCCTCTCCCGCAGAGGGGATAACTTTTTCAAAGACCAATGTTGTTCTTAAAGCCTGCGGAAGCGTGCTGCGAGAAAAGTCACATACAAACCTTCCCTTTCAGCTATAAGATGTAATTGATAAGGTGCGGACGGGAAAAGGACTGGCTCATGCGACTTTCAAGAATAATATATGGTTCGTTTCTGTTATTTCTGGTCATTATGCTGCCAGTTCTGGCCGGTTTTATGATTTCCTGTCGGCCGGCTGTGGAAACCGAGGTCGCAGCCCAGGCGGAAGGCCTGTGCGATTCACCCATACCGGAGACCGGGACAATGAACACATCAGGAAGTGAAACTATGGCTCTGAAACAATACGGTATCCCGCCCATTGATGCGGCGGCACCAGGCCAGACGATGACGGCCACATTCTCGCTTGGCTGATTCTGGGGCCCAGACTCCCGGTTCGGGAGTCTGCCCGGTGTGATAAGGACGAGAGTCGGCTACGCGGGAGGGAGCAAGGACAATCCCATTTACTATAGCCTCGGCGACCACACGGAGACGGTCCAGATCGACTACGACCCCAACCGCATCACCTACGAGGAACTGCTTGATATTTTCTGGGACAGCCACAATGCAGCGAGGCCGTCCCTTTCCGTGCAGTACAAGTCAGCAATTTTCTACCACGACGAGGAGCAGAAGCGGCTGGCACTCGAGTCGAAGGCGCGCCACGAAGCAGAACAGAATATAACCATCCTCACCGAGGTCCTACCGTATGCAGGGTTCTATCTCGCCGAGGACTATCATCAAAAGTATTACCTGACCAGCGTTCCCGACCTTCTAAAGGAATTAACCGCCGTGTACCCGGATGTCAATGACTTCGTAAATTCCACGGCCGTGGCCCGCGTCAACGGCTACGTTGGCCGCAACGGGAGCCTCGAAAACCTGAAACGGGAGATAGACAGCTACGGCCTTTCCCCGGCAGCGAAGCAACGGCTGCTGGCAATGGCCGCTCCGGAAGACAAATAATCCCCTCTCCTTTTCTCCTTTTTCTCCGCCCCTTTGACACCCCTATAAGCCGATGATATGATTTATTCAAGGGGGCGGTCTTAATGGCCAATATTGACCTCTACTTAGTACTTCTCGTCATTTGTTTGCTGTTCTCCGCATTCTTCTCCAGCGCGGAGACGGCCTTTGTTTCCCTGCAGAGAGTAAGGATTCAGCATCTGGTTGAGAACAATGCCCGGGGCGCGAAACGCGTCGCCAATATGATCGCACGTCCGGAGAAGCTGCTCTCCACCGTACTTTTCGGCAACACGCTGGCCAACACTGCTGCCGCCGCCATAGCGACGGCGCTGGCCATTCATTTCTGGGGCGAGCGGGGATTAATCTATGCCACACTCGGACTCACCGCTTTCCTGCTTATCTTCACGGAGACAACGCCCAAGACAGTTGCCGTCCAGCATGCGGAGAGACTGGCCATCTTTTTCGCCCGTCCTCTGGCATTCTTCTCCTGGCTCTTTACACCATTTGTCATCGTCCTCAGCCGGATTGCCATCAGACTAACCAGACTGTTTGGTGGGAGTACCGCCTCGCTGTCACTGGCTCGTCCGGAGGAAATCCGCACCATGATTACCCTCGGCGAAAGGGAGGGCACGGTGGAGGAAGCCGAGGCTGAGATGCTGCACAAGGTGTTCGACTTCGGTGACCGGCCCGTCCGCGAGGTCATGGTGCCCCGACCCGAGGTCGTCGCTATCGAGCAGGGCGCCAAAATATCCGACTTCCTCGTACTCTATGCAGAGTCGCCGCTCTCCCGCTTCCCCGTCTACCAGGAAAACATGGACAACGTGGTCGGCATTCTCTCCGTCAAGGACGTGCTCATGGCCGAAGCCAGGAACACCATTAACAACGAAAGCACCATTGATGAGCTGGTCCGGCCGGCTTACTTCGCCCCGGAGACCAAGCGCATCAACGAGCTCTTCGCCGAAATGCGTGATAAGAACTTCCGCATGTGCGTCGTTATTGATGAGTACGGCGGCACTGCCGGCATCGTCAGCCTGAGCCGGCTGGTCGAGGAAATCGTCGGTGAGGTGGGTGATGAACTGGCAGAAGCGGAGAAAGATTTTGAGGTCATCAATGAGTACACCTTCCAGGTTGACGGCAGCATGCGCATCGAGGAAGTGAACCTGGAGATGGAGCTTGACCTGCCCGAAGGCGACTATGAGACGGTAGCCGGTTTTGTCCTGCACCTGCTGGGGCATATCCCGAAGCAGAACGAGCAATTACGATACAAAGGCCTGAAGCTGGTGATTACCGAGATGCGCAGCCGGAAAATCGAAAAAATCCTGCTCACCAAGGAAAACCCGGCCGGAAGCGGACAGCCCGGCCAGGCAGAACAGAAAAGGGAACCCGAATAATCCTGATATCAAAAAGCAATGCATCGTTTACGTATAAAATACCGTCGCGGCGAGGAAGTAAAATACATTTCCCATCTCGATATCATGCGTCTATGGCAGAGAGCCTTAAGCCGTGCCGGCATATCGCTTGCTTATTCCGAAGGATTTCATCCTCACCCTAAAATTTCTCTGGCGGCGCCGCTCGCCGTAGGTGTTACCAGCCAGGCGGAACTGATGGATATTACCCTGACCAGACAGGTCTCACCGCATTTCTTCACGGCAGCGGTAACCCGGCAATTGCCCGCTGGCTTTGAAATCCTTCAGGTCGTCCCGATTGCCGAGACCTTGCCCTCACTACAGTCGCAGGTTCGCTTCGCTGAATACACCGTGGCGCTGGCAACGGATAAGGAACAGCCGGAGTTAACGTCCGCCATTGCCTATCTCCTCTCTCTTGAAAACCTTCCCTGGCAGCACCAGAGAGACACCGGCCTGCGACATTACGACCTCAGGGCACTAATCGATGATATATGGCTGCTTGACTATCAGGGCGGTCTCTGCAACATCGGGATGAGGTTGCGCTGCGATAGCGGCGGTTCGGGAAGGCCCGAGCAGGTGTCCGCCGCCTTGGGGTTCACGGAACCCCCGAAATCAGTTCATCGCACGAAACTCATCCTCAAGTCGAATTAAGTTACCGGTGGCATCGATGAAACAAAGACACACGGTCGATTTACCCGAGCTGGTTTTTAAATTTATCATGGCACACCGCCTGATACCGGAGGGAGGCAAAGTGGTGGCGGCGGTCTCAGGCGGCCCCGACTCGGTCTGCCTCCTGCATATTTTACTCGGGCTGCGGGATAAAACGGGTGTCGCGCTGCACGTTGCCCACCTCAACCACCAGCTGCGCGGTGACGAGTCCGACGCTGATGCCAACTACGTGACCGACCTGGCGCAAAGGCTGGGTCTGCCAGCCACCGTGGAAAAGCGAGATGTGAAAGCCTATCAGAAAAGCAAGCGCCTCTCCCTGGAAGAGGCGGCACGCGAAGTGCGTTATAATTTCCTGGCTGATGTTGCCAGAGCCGCCGGAACCGATGTTGTGGCAGTGGGGCACACTCTTGACGACCATATCGAAACCATCCTGATGCATTTAATCCGGGGCAGCGGCACGCGAGGGCTGCGAGGACTGCAGCCGTCCAGCCAGTGGCGTTCCGGGGAGGTTGCCCTGAACGTAATCCGGCCGCTGCTGAAAATGAGCCGGGAGGAGACGGTCGCTTACTGCCGCCGTCACCGGCTTGAACCGCGCCTTGATACCTCCAATCTTTCTCTGTCACCACTGAGGAATAGAATCAGGCAGCAGCTTATCCCTCTTCTCCAGAGCTATAACCCGCAGGTAGGCGATGCCCTGCTCCGCACCGCCCGCATTGCCTCCGACGACCTCGCCGCTCTGGAAGAAGTCGCCCTTGAATTGGACGGCAATATCGTTACCGAACAGGAAAGAACGGTAATTCTGGACCGGGAGCGTTTTATCAAGCTGCCGCCCGCCCTGCAACGCCACCTGCTGCGAGCCGCCATGGAAAAGCTGGTTGGCAACCTGATGGATATCGAGAGCCGGCATATCGAAGAAGTCATGACCTCTCTGCACAAGCCGGCGGGGAAAATCATCACCCTGCCCGATGGGCTGGTCTTCGCCATCGAGTATGACCGCTATCTTCTGGGCAGCGACCCCGCAGCCCTGTCACCATTCCCGGATATAACAAAAGAACATAATTTAAAGATACCGGGGGAAACGGCACTGCCGGGCTGGCGGGTCATAGCCGATATTACTGACCGGAAGCAGGTTGCGGATGATGACGACAGCTACACCGCCTGCTTTGACCTTGACCGGACGGGAGATAAACTGACCGTACGCCCGCGCCGTCCCGGCGACCGCTTTCAGCCTCTGGGCATGAGCCAGCCCAAGAAACTGAACGAATTCATGATTGACAGCAAAATACCCCGGGCCTGGCGGCGGCGGGTGCCGATTATCTGCTCACCCGAACAGATTATCTGGGTAGCCGGCTGGCGTATTGACGAACGGGTGAAGGTAACCGAAAACACAAAGCAGGTTCTGCGTTTAGAATTTATCAGGATTTGAGTTCCCGTCACAGAATATCAAATCGGTCAGTTTCCAGGGGGTGAGGTAGGAAAAGAATCCCCCTTATTTCGGCTTTACCCCGCTGACCTTGATGCTGGCAAACAGGCATACTTTTTCCTGCTCGGGGCTTAAAACAGGCAATGTGCGTCTTCTCTGTCCCTAGTGTCGGAAATGCCTTTCGCCGGTGAACACCATGGCGATATTATGCTTATCTGCCGCCTTTATGGAATCCTCATCCCTGATTGAGCCGCCGGGCTGGATGATGGCGGTGACGCCACCCTCCGCCGCCGCCTCCACCACATCGGGAAATGGGAACATGGCGTCAGAGGCAAGCACGCTGCCCTCTGTCTTATCCCCCGCCTTTTCCCCGGCTATCCGGGCGCTGACGATTCGACTCGGCTGTCCGGCGCCCATGCCGACGAGCGTTTTGTCCCGTGCCAGCACAATAGCGTTGGATTTCACATGCTTGACCGCACGCCAGGCAAAAAGCAGGTCGCCTGCTTCGGCTTCGTTCGGCGCACGCCTGGTTACTGTCTCGAGGCTGACGCTGTCCTCGGCCAGAGAGTCCGAACCCTGGACGAGGAAACCTCCCCGCACGCGCCGGATATCCAGGTAGCCTTCATGAGAAACGCCGTAAGACGGCGGCAGCGCTGCCTTCAGGACTCTCAGGTCCTTTTTGCGCTTCAGAACTTCCAGCGCTTTCGCCTCGTATTCCGGCGCAATGACGATTTCGTAAAAGGTGGGGCTTATTTCCTCCGCCGTAGCCAGGTCAATGGCCCTGTTTATGGCGACAATGCCTCCGAAAGCGGCCACGGGGTCGCCGCTGAGTGCCCGCCGGTATGCTTCGGCGAGGTTATCATGGCTGGCCAGCCCGCAGGGATTGGTGTGCTTGATGATGGCCACGGTGGGCGCGGCAAAGTCAACGACCGCTCCCCAGGCGGCATCGGCATCCAGAATGTTATTATAGGACAGTTCCTTGCCGTGAAGCTGCTCCGCCCGGGTTATGCCACTATCGCGGCTCCCCCCGGCGACCTGCTCGGCATAGAAGGCCGCCATCTGGTGCGGGTTCTCGCCGTAGCGAAGCCCATAGCGCTTCTTCATGGCGATGGTCATATCATCGGGGAAGCCTTCCTCGCCCTGCCTCAGGTACTGGGCGATGGCGGTATCGTACATGGCAACGTGCTGAAATGCCTTCTGTGCCAGCCTTTTGCGTTCTTCCAGAGGCAGGGCGCCCTTGCTCAGCTTTTCCAGTATTATGTTATAGTCCGCCGGGTCAACGACGACGATGACGCCGGGGAAGTTCTTGGCCGCCGCCCTTATCATGGTCGGCCCGCCGATATCAATGTTTTCCAGCGCCTCCTCCAAGGCGACTCCCTCTTTGGCCACTGTCTGCACAAACGGGTACAGGTTGACCGCCACCAGATCGACAGGTTCGATTTTGTTCTTTGCAAGTTCGTCCATATGTGCCGGTATATCCCGCCTGGCAAGCAGGCCGCCGTGCACCATCGGGTGCAGTGTTTTCACCCGGCCGTCAAGAATCTCGGGAAACCCGGTTATCTCGGATATGCTCTTCACCGGCACGCCGGCTTCCGTCATCGCCTTCCTGGTGCCGCCGGTGCTGAATATTTCAAAGCCCAGCTGGGCCAAACCCCTGGCGAAATCAGTAACACCGGTCTTATCCGAGACGCTGATAATGGCTCGCATCAATAACCCTCCAGTATATTTCCTATTTCACCCCGGCCAGCTTTCGCTGCACCTTCTCACCGGTCAACTCTCTAATGGCATCGCCGGCAATCCAGCGGGCGCTCTTGGAGTCGATTTGTTTAATCTCCCCGGCGGTCTTTACCGCCATTTCATTCAGTTTCAGATTGCGCTTGCCGATCTGTCGCAGTGCCCAGTTGACCGCTTTTTTCACGAAATTTCTCTCGTCGACAGCCTCTCTTTTGATCATCGGCAGAAATTCGGACATGGCTTCATCAGACGCCTTTTTATCATGAACGGACAGCGCTGCCATCAGGGTAAAGCCGGCCCGTTTGACGAATTCTTCCTCTCTTTCACTCCACTCCCGAGCCTTCTGGTAAGCTAATGCAGTACGGTCAAAAAGGTGGCCGCAACAAACATCGCAGACGTCCCAGGAATCAAAGTCCTGCACCCAGTTCTCCATCTGTTCCCCGGTAACCATATCCGGTCGGTCAATCAGGCAGGCGAGCAGCCTCGCCTCATGGATACCGGATTCCCAGAGCTCCAGTGCCAGCTCATGGTCTTTGCCTATCTCCCTGGCCATCTTCCTCAAAACCGGGATGGATACACCGTAGGTATTCCTTGTATTGATGCCGAACCGCGCCATGCCCGCCACATTTTCCGAGTTGGCCAGCGACTTTATTTTTTGGATAATCTCGCTGTACTGCATACTTCTTTGCAACCTCACCGCTTAAGTTCAATTAACGAGAACCCGGCCCGAACCTTCTTGCTTCATCACCTCGCCAATCACTTTTGCTTCCGGTAATTTCCCGATAAGTCCCGAAACATCACTGGGCGCGCAGACTATTGCCATGCCAACGCCCATATTGAACACGCGGTACATCTCAGCCGCGTCAACGTTTCCCCTGTCCTGAATCAGCCGGAATACCGGGGGCACCGTCCATGATTTCTTGTCCAGGCGGACGCCCAGACCCTCCGGCAGCACACGGGGTATGTTGTCAACCAGGCCGCCACCGGTTATGTGCGCTATTCCCTTAATCTCAGGCAACAATGGCTTTAACTGATGATAATAGCAGCGGTGCGGCTCGAGGAGTGTTTCACCCAACGTCCTTCCCAGCTCTGAGAAATACTTTTTAAAATCGCCGGCATCGAATACTTTGCGCACCAGGGAATAGCCATTGGTATGCAGTCCGCTGGATGGCAGGCCAATAACCGCATCGCCGGCTTTAATGGTTATGCCCCTGATGATTTTCTCTTTCTCCACCGCGCCGATAATGAAGCCGGCAAGGTCATAGTCCTCACCGGAATAAAGCCCCGGCATCTCGGCGGTCTCTCCGCCGATGAGCGCACAGCCGACTTCCCGACAGGCCTGTGCCAGTCCGGTTGCAATCGCTGCCACTTGCTCCGGCGCCAGTTTGCCCATGGCAATGTAATCCAGAAAGAACAGGGGCTCCGCCCCGCTGGTGAGGATGTCGTTGACACAGTGATTCACCAGGTCAATGCCTATGGTATCGTGTTTGCCCATAGCGGCGGCTATCTTCAACTTGGTGCCGACACCATCCACGCTGGAGACCAGAACGGGCTGCTCATACCCCTTGAGTTCAAAAAGACCCCCGAAGAAGCCGATGCCGCTCAATACTTCCGGGCGGTGAGTTGTTTTTGCCTGTTTCCCGATTAGCGCCTTGGCTCTGGCGGCGGCATCAATATCAACCCCGGCGGCGGCGTAGGTATGCCTGATTGTTTTACTGCCCATAGACAACACCTGATTCAATCATTCGGTGCGTCAAATCTATCAATGTCACAGTCCCAGCGCAGGTTACAGCAAAAGCGTTTTGCCTTAATAATTTCAATATATCTCGACAACCGTTAAGTCGCCAGGCCCATCCCGGCATATATCGCCTTTAAGTCAACGTTGGCCTGCATGACTTCGGCCAGCTTGTTTAACTTTTTATCCTGATGAAACCTGGTGCTTTCCAGCAGGGTCTCGATATGCTTTATGACCGTGTCTGTGTCATCCTGAGTCATAATGACGGGGATGTTTTTTTCTTCCGCCTTGAAACGGACATAGTCAATTGGCTCCCCACCACCGCTGATAACGAGGCACCTGGTCGCTGTTTCCAGCGCCGCCATCTGCATGTCCGGACGGTCGTGCCTGACCACCACCGCCTTGTTGGACTTGCGTCCGAAATAGTCCAGCCCGGAGTCAACGCACATCGCCCCGGTCATAACGCTCTCCACCAGCGCCATCGATTTTTCCCCGTTATTCAGCATCTCCCCTCTTATCTGCTCGGCCAGCTCGCCCACCGTAAACGCCAGCAGTGCCCTCTCCTCGGGCAGGACACCGAGTATGCGCATTTCTGCCTCGCTGACCCGGGAGGTTAATTCCTCGCAGGTGCGTTTCAGTTCCCGCTTCGGTACCTTGTTTAAGACGAAGCCAAGCAGGTTCTCGCCGAAGCCAAGATAGCTGGCAGCGTGCTGCGGCGCCGATTTTCCACCCGCATAGCTCTCCACAACGATTACCCTGGCTTTTAAAGCCTCGGCGATTTCATACGCTGCTTTACTGCCGGCATCGTCCGGCGTTGGCCCGCAGTATCCTTCAATAATGACCAAATCTTTGTTCTGGGAGACTTCAATGTAAGCCTGCCTGACCTTATCCGCCAGTGCCTTTCCTCCCGCCAAAGACGGGCTTAATAAGCCGACTTCCTCCGTTAAGTTCAAAGCCTGCCTGGCAAAATCAGCATCTCCTGCCGGGCTGTCCGACGGTTTTCCGCTGACCGAAAGCCTGAGATAACCGACCTTCTTTCCTTCGTCCAGCAACTTCTGGCCAAGGCCAACGGCAACGGTGGTTTTACCCGCTGCCGCCTCTGCCGATACTATGAGTAAAGCAACCATATAGCGCGCCTCCCGCTTTCTTGTTCACAACCGAAACATGCCTTTTCATTATAATTGCTTATCCCTCTTTCGTAAAGAGAAAGGCGGTGGCAGCGCTTTCCGGCTGTGTCCCCGGGATATATATTTGGCGTTGCTGGAGTGATATAATGAGGTTAATTAACGAGCGAGGTACGAGTCATGCCCGAGGCAATGCTCTACCAGAAGCTTCCTGATTCCAGGGTGCAATGTAATACCTGCCAGTGGCGCTGCACTATTAACCCGGAAAAGTACGGCGTCTGCCGCATGTACCGGAATCGCCACGGCGTTTTATATAACCTGAACTACGCCAAAGCTTCATCGGTGGCGGCCGACCCGATAGAGAAAAAACCCCTTTTCCACTTTTACCCCGGCTCGCTTGCCTTCTCCATCGGGGGGTGGGGTTGCAATTTCCACTGCCAGCACTGCCAGAACTGGGAAATTTCCTGCCCGCCGGACAATGAGCCCTGGCTCCGCTCACAGGACGTCCCCCCTCAAACGGCCATCGACCTCGCCAGACGCCACCACTGCCAGGGCATTGCCTGGACCTACAACGAGCCGACCGTCTGGTTTGAGTACACGCTTGATTCAGCCAGGCTGGCCAGGGAAAATAATCTCTACACCGTATACGTAACCAATGGCTATATTACCCCGGAGGCGATGGATGCCATCGGCCCCTACCTGGACGCCTGGCGGGTTGATATCAAAGGTTTCAGCGATGCTTTATACCGCGACCTGACCGGAATACAAAACTGGAGGGGCATTCTTGAGGTGGCCAGGAGGGCCAAGGACAGGTGGCAGATGCACATTGAGGTGATTACCAACGTTATCCCCACCCTGAACGATGATGACCAGCAGCTTGAGGGCATTGCCCGCTGGATAAAGGACGAGCTGGGGGAACTGACGCCGTGGCATGTTACCCGCTTCTACCCCCACCACCACCTGATGCATCTGCCGGCCACGCCCATCGCCACGCTGGAGCGGGCCTATGATATCGGCCAGAAGGCCGGGTTAAAATTCATCTATGCGGGCAATGTTCCCGGCCACCAGAGCGAGAACACGGTCTGCCACTCCTGCGGCAAGATTGTCGTGCGGAGGTTCGGCTACGAAGCTGAAATCGTGGGGCTGGACGGCTCCCAATGCCAGTTCTGCGGTGCGGAACTGAACTTCAGAACATAAACAAGGAGAACTAAAATGAGCAGGCAGCCAGTGGTCGCCGGACAGTTTTATCCCGCTTCAGCTTCCCAGCTCCGGGTAATGATAGAGAAGATGGTGGACGATACAGCGGAGAAAGAGGACGTTATCGGCCTGGTCTCCCCCCACGCCGGGTACGTTTATTCCGGCCCGGTAGCCGGGGCGGTTATCTCCAGAGTCAAATTCAAGGATACTTTCATCATCCTCGGGCCGAACCACACGGGAAGAGGCAAACCGTTGAGCATAATGACGCAGGGCAAATGGCAAACGCCTCTGGGAGATGTGGAGATTGACGCGGAGCTTGCGCAGCACCTGATGAGCATAACGCACCACCTTCAGGAGGATGTCGCCGCCCATCAGTTTGAACATTCCATCGAAGTCCAGCTTCCCTTTTTACAGTATTTCAAGCCCGATATCAAAATAGTGCCCATAACGCTCTCGTTTGCCGGCATTGACGTCTACAAGGAAATCGGTAAGGAGATTGCCCGGGCCACCAGTGACACCGGACGGGAAGTGGTTTTGATGGCCAGCAGCGACATGACCCACTACGAGCCTCAGGATACTGCTGAGAAGAAAGACCGGCAGGCGATAGACGCCATACTGCGCCTTGACGAGGACGAGCTTTTCCGCCGGGTCGAGGAACAAAACATAACCATGTGCGGCGTCGCGCCCGTCGCCAGCCTTATCGCCGCCGCAAAGGAACTCGGTGCCACCTCCGCCGAACTGGTCAAGTACCAGACCAGCGGCGATACCTCCGGCGATTATTCGGCGGTGGTCGGCTACGCCGGCATCATCATCAAGGCCATCGCCCGGCACCCGCTGGTGCAGCTGGCCAAGAACTCCGTCGAGACCTATGTGAACACAGGCGAGGTAATCGCCCCTCCCGAAGAACTGACGCCGGAGATGAAGCAGAAGGCGGGCGTTTTCGTGTCCCTGCACAGGTTCGGCGAGCTGAGGGGCTGCATCGGCACTTTTGAACCCACCCAGCCCAACGTCGCCGGGGAAATCATCAGCAACGCCGTCAGCTCCGCCACCCGCGACCCCCGCTTTCCACCCGTCGCCCCCGAGGAACTGGCAGACCTGGAATACAGCGTTGATGTACTCACCGCGCCAAAGCCGGTAAAGGGTAAAAAAGGGCTCGACCCGAAAAAGTACGGGATAATCGTTGAGTGCGGTTTTCGGAGAGGCCTGCTGCTGCCCGACCTTGAAGGGGTGGACACGGTTGACGAGCAGATTGATATCTGCCGCATGAAGGCGAGCATCGACTCCAGCGAGCCGATAAAACTGTATCAATTTGAGGTAAAGAGGTATAAGTAAAAAGGGGGAATTCAGGAACAGCTTTATTATAAAAACGGGGAGTTTTAGAGGGGCGAAGCCCCTCTTACCCAACCAACTCCCCCTCTCCTTTGAAGGAGAGGGGGAACAGATAATCCGATATCCGCCGTTCCCTTCTTAACTAGCCTAAATCATCGAAAATTTAAAGAGAGTACATAGTAGAGGTAGGCTATAGTGCTTATTATTAGCATAGATTTGATGTGGGCTGTTAGCTCAGTTGGTAGAGCACCTGACTTTTAATCAGGGTGTCGCAGGTTCGAGACCTGCACGGCCTACCAGCTTCAATAACCCGTCCGTGAAACAGGATTTTAGAGGCAATAAGGGTGTCGCTTTTTAGCCCACCATGCGACTTTTCGACACCCTGATTCTACTACAAATCGGCTTTGGTGGCAAACCCTCCGATTAACCGTCGGAAAAAGAGCCGCTCCTCAAGCATAACCGCAATTGTCTCTAAATTTAACACGTAACAATCAGATGTTTTGTTGGACAGGCTCGCACTTTGTTGTTGAAATGAAGATTTCAAAAGAATGCGGTTACTGAGTGTGCACTTCCTCAGTTGCATTTCTGAGATTACAAGTGTGGCATCGCCACCATGTCCTTGGCATCGATATGCAGTAATTCGCTGACTCGCAAGCCTTCTTCAATCAGTTCCAAAACTCTCTCTTTTTCTTCCGGGAATTTGTATCCTTCATAGTCTTGCGTGAACAAAAGCTCGCCAGATTCCTTCCGCCAAGCATTCATCATATGGTCAAAACATACGCGAGATGTAACCGTTAAAGCTTCTATCATTGTCTTGAGCTCTCTTAACCGTTCATGGGGTGATGATATCTGGAGTTTCCCACTTTGATATTCATCGAATAAAGGCGTATTGGGTCTGGGTACGAAGGGGCGGAATCTGATGTAGTGTGGATTAATTTCGTTAAGCACTCGCGCGGTATTTTTCGCATGTTGTTCGGACCTGCTGGGGCCTCCCAAGCCGGGCATTACATATGCCGAAAACTCAAAACCAGTCTCCTTGGCTTTCCTTCCTGCTATAATGTTCTGTTCGGCAGTCACACCTTTATCGATATGTTCTAGCAATTCATCATCACCGGACTCCAAGCCAACATGCAACCTGTTCAACCCAGCTACCCTGATGCCCTTTAGTTCTTCCAGGGTTTTACGGCAAATGGTCTTGGCTCTAGCATAGGAAGTAATCCTTTCTAGACTCGGGAATGTCTCTCTTAAGTACTTGATCACTTCGATTAAATCAGGAGTTCGCATAATGAGCGAGTCGGCATCTTGAAGAAACGCCGTACGCCCACCGGAGTTGAGCCAGTTGAATACTGTAACAAAACTATGGCTCTCGCTGAGGTTCGGCTCTCTCTGGATGATCGTTGACCCGACAACATTATTGATCTGCCCAGCATACCCAAGCTGCCATGATACCTGCTTGATCTCATCGCTGATCGTTTTGGCCGCCTGGATATCCTTCTTGATGTCCTCGACCCCTCTCAACTGAAACTTCTCACGGTTGTAGGGCGTACCGTAACAAAACTTACACCTACTCCAGGGACAATTACGAGTTACCCGGATCAGCAGAGAATGACTTCCGCCTTCGCTGGGCGGTCTGATAGCACCGAGTTCAAAGGAATGTGTACTCAATTTCTTCATATCACCCCTGAACCTTTCGACTATCCTAAAGTATTCTTATTATCCAACGCTATTACCAGTGTTCATATCGAACTATTTCATTCAACGATTTCCTGCTCTTATACCCAGATTGGTCTGCGGGATATCCAAGTGGTGTAAAAGCAATTGGTTCAACATCATTTGGCAATCCTAACACTTCACGAGCTGCATCTGGATTAAACGCTCCAACCCAACAAGTACCAAGTCCTAGTTCAGTGGCAGCTAAAATAAGATGGTCCATGGCTATAGTTACATCAACATCGCAGTAATTCTTACCGTCTCTACGCCTCCAACTTTCAGATGGAATCCCACAGGCGGCGATTATTATAGGTGCTTGTACGAACCACGATGCACTATAAATACGTCTTAGTTCCGCTTCCTTACCCTTTGTGTGTATTACAATAAGTTGGAATGGCTGTATATTGCAGGCCGTTGGTGCTAAACGAGCTGCCTCAAGGACATTCTGTAATTTATCATCTTCAACCGGGTCAGGTTGATAGGCTCTAACGCTGTATCGTTTTTTGGCAATTTCTAAGAAATCCATATACTCCTCCTTAAGTGTTTCTATTGTTAACCAGCAAGAAAAATGATAATGATAGGGATGGCGTATAAAATACCTATGGCAATTAACGGAGTGAGGTCAAATACACCAAGCATTGGGACTATCCGTCTTAATGGTGCAAGGATTGGCTCAGTAACGTCATCAAGTATAACAATAAAGATGTTGTACCGACTGATGCCAAACCATGACAGTATTACTCGTGCAAAGATAGTGTAAGACAAGATACGACAGAAATACTGGACGAAGCCAACTAACCAAACGATAATAAATGGTTGGAAACCAGTCCTACTCATAGCCAGTAGTAATGACAATACTACTAAGCCTATCCAAACCAGGACTTTTCGTCTTGGTAAACGTGGACTTCTTTGTGGCTTCTGGTCTTTTTCCCAATAGCTATCGTGCCACCAGGGTCTTCCCATGTCATTAATTATCCCCCATGCGACGGAGTATATCAATTAGCCTAAGAAATTAACAAGCCAGTGTGGAGATGGAATGTACCTGCGGCTTAAATAGGCAGGCATGCTCTTTCTACAAGCTCAGAAAGTTGAAATGGGAACGATTCTTAGATAGTCAAAGCACTATACTGCTCCCCATTAAGGCAGGGTTGGAGA
>JAUWLN010000115.1 GCA_030613665.1 Dehalococcoidia bacterium | reverse complement strand
CCTCTCCTTGAAAGGAGAGGGGGATTTTTACTTTTAAGGGGCTAACAGCCCCTTTGCCCCCCCAAAGAATGAACTTTATGGTAAAGGGTTGACAGAAGGAGTATAATTCTTTTTACACAGGGACTCTTGAAAGTAAGGGGGTTAACATTATGAAAATTACAGATTTTTCCAGTGTACAGAAGAAATATGAGCATGTGTGGCCAGATGGTTCTAAAGAGACATATGAGGCTTTAGAATTCATGTCAGACGAAGGCACTAAAGTAACAGTGGCTTTTACATTCAGGCCTGTATTCAATAAGAATAGGAGAAAAGTAGTTATTTTCCTTGATGATTGGCCGGCTGTTGAGTTTACCGCCACAGACGACTATGCAACGTCAGGTGAACTTGTAAATCTAATAAGGAGGAGAGGTGGTAGAGATTACTACTCCTCTGATGAGCCTGCACCACCTGAGTACATGGGATTTGATACAACGGTATATAGTGAGCGTGTTCAACAGCCTGGCGCATTTCACAGTATTGCGGCAGTAGGTAATATAGCTGACGTTCGTAGCATGCTGCAACACGCTCTAATTCAGTGGGATTGGAGAAGTTAGTTTACGGGAGTTTTCAGGAAAGAGACATCAGTAGAGTTCTGACTGGTTCTTACATTATCTTACGTTGCAACTAACCCTTCTACCTCACTCCCCCGCCTTCTTCTTCATCTCATACAGCTTGTTCAGGGCTTCCAGGGGGGTCATGGCGTCCAGGTCCAGTTTTTCCAGTTCTTCCGCAACGGGGGATTTCTGCTCAAGGAAAGTCAGCTGCTGCGCCGTTTCCTTACGGCGCTTTTTTGATAATGGCTTTGCCGTGCAGCTGTCGCCCTCTAAATCCTCCAATACCTCGCGGGCGCGGTGGACCACGGAGCGGGGCAGTCCGGCCAGCTGGGCCACGTGTATCCCGTAGCTGCGGTCGACGCCGCCGGGCACAATCTTGTACAGAAAGATGACTTCTCCCGCTTCCTCGTGTACCGCCACGTTGAAGTTTTTAACCCGTGGCAGGGAGCCTGCCAGCTCCACCATCTCGTGGTAGTGGGTGGCAAAGAGCGTCTTGGCGCCGAGGCGGGGGCTGTTGTGGATGTACTCGGCCACTGCCCTGGCTATGGAAAGCCCATCGTAGGTGCTGGTGCCCCTGCCTATCTCATCGAGGATAATCAGGGAGCGGGGGGTGGCATTGTGCAAAATATTGGCCGTCTCTATCATCTCCACCATAAAGGTGGACTGTCCGGCGGCGATGTCCTCGCCGGCGCCGATGCGGGTGAAGACACGGTCGACGATGCCGATGGTGGCCTGCTCCGCAGGCACAAAGCTGCCGGTCTGGGAGAGCAGCACGATTAAAGCCACCTGCCTCAAATAGGTGGACTTGCCCGACATGTTCGGGCCGGTGAGCACGATAAGCTGAGCGTCATCGTTGGACAGGAAAACATCGTTGGGCACGAAATGGGCATCTTCCAGCGCCTGCTCCACCACCGGGTGGCGTCCCTGCTTGATGCTTACCTCGTTTCCGTCATTTAACACGGGACGGACATAGTGGTGACGCACCGCGATTTCCGCCAGGCTGGAGAAAACATCCAGGTGGGCGAGGGCAGCGGCAATCTCCATGATGCGCTCGCCGGCCGCCGCCACCTGCCGGCAGACCTGCTGGAAGAGCGACGTCTCAAGGTCGGCGATGCGGTCTCTGGCGTTCAAAATCAGCGACTCGTATTCTTTCAATTCGGCGGTGAAAAAGCGTTCCCCGCCGACGAGCGTCTGCTTTCGAATGTAGTCGTCGGGCACATGGCCCAGGTTGGGCCTGGACACCTCGATGTAGTAGCCGAAGACGTTGTTGAAGCCGATTTTCAGCGACTTTATCCCCGTCCGCTCTCTTTCCTTGCGCTCCATGTTGGCCAGGTGTTGCCTGGCGTTCCGGGATTTATCCCGCAGGCTGTCCAGTTCCTCGGAAAACCCCTTCCTGATGACTTCCCCCTCACCCATCGTCGATGACGGCTCGTCAACCAGCACCCCGGCAATAAGGTCGACCACGTCCGGACAGGTCTTGAGTTCGTCTTTCAGCCAATCAATCTGGCTCCCGCCTTCCTCCGCCAGAATCCCTCTTATCTCCGGTATCGCTTCCAGGCTGCGGCGCAGGGCGACCAGTTCGCGAGGGATGGCCACGCTGCCCCTTACCCGGTTGGTCAATCTCTCAAGGTCGGCCACGTCCCCGAGCTGCGATATAGTCCGGGCGCGCGCCAGGGTATGCTCGCTGCACCATTCAATAGCATCCTGCCTCTGGCTTAACTCTTTTATGTCAAGCAATGGCTGCCCCAGCCATCGTTTGAGCAACCTGCCCCCCGCCGCCGTCCGCGTCAGGTCAATGACCGACAGCAGCGACCCCTGAACGGCGCCAGTACGGCTGGCCTGAAATATCTCCAGGTTTCTCTGCGTCTGCACGTCCAGCGCCATGTACGACTCTGCGGAATAGGTCGACAGGCCGGTTATCTGCCCGAGGCCGCTCTTTTGTGTTTCCTGGATATAATAAATAGCAGCCCCGGCGGCGCCTATCGCCAGGGGCAAATTAGCGCAGCCAAAACCATCCAGGGTCTTGACGCCGAAGTGTTCGAGCAGCGTCTGCCTGGCCACCTCGACCTCATACCGGTAATCGTCAAGGCGGGTGAGCGGCATGGCCAGTGCCAGAGCGGACAGGTCTGTGCTCTGGGCAGCGATTATCTCCGCGGGCCCGATTCTCTCCAGTTCCGTGGGCAACCGGGACAACGGCAATTCGGTGGCGGCGAATTCGCTGGTGGTGATATCAACGCAGGCAATCCCCGCCTTCTCCTCCCCCAGCACCAGGCTGACCAGATAATTGTTTTTCTTGCTGTCGAGAAGGCCGGGCTCAACCACCGTCCCCGGCGTGACCAGACGGACCACTTCCCGCTGTACGATACCTTTTGTCTCCCCCGGTTTGGTGACCTGCTCGCAGATGGCCACTTTGTAGCCGCGGGTAATCAACCGGGCCAGGTAGTTGTCCAGCGCGTGGTACGGTATGCCCGCCAGCGGCACCTTGTTGCCCTTGCCCATCTCCCGCGACGTCAGGACAATTTCCAGCTCACGCGAGGCAATCCTGGCATCCTCATCAAAGGTCTCATAGAAGTCACCGAGGCGGAAAAGGACGATGGCGCTGGGGTATCGCCGTTTTATCCTCAGGTACTGCTGCCGGACTGGGGTGGCACGCTCGCCCATAACAAGCCTATTCTACTGGAATTGTCAGGCAAAAAAAAGGGAAGCGAACCATCACTTCCCTCTATAAAAAAGCAGGCGGCTTAATAAACCGGTTTCAGTCCCTGGCCTCAGCTTCGACCGGGACATTCTCCGCTTCCGCCACTGCTTTTGGAAGCCTCAAACGCGGAACCTGACTCAAGGCCACACCGAGCCCGATGGCTCCGAGCATTGTGCTCAACACTCTTTCCATTCCCGACATGGGCTGCAGCCAGATGAAGACCAGGATAAACGTGCCGGAGATACCAAACAAGGCCATCAGCAATATACTCAGCGACCTGTCCTTTGTCATTTTCAACCTCCTGCTCCGTAACCTTTCACATATATATAACGTCAGGGCAGCCATTTGGTTAGTGCTCTGTACTTAAATCTCATAACTTGATAAAATTATTCCGGTTACGCAAGATAACCATCAATCAATCTTTCTTTCTCACTCAATACCTGATGATTCAAGGAGGCAGGATGTTAGTCAAAGACAAGGTCGCTATTATTACCGGCGGGAGCAAGGGCATCGGCAAAGAGATTGCAATAACCCTGGTCAGAGAGGGCGCAAAAGTATCAATATGGTCACGGAAACCAGAACCCCTGAAACAGGCGGCCCAGGAAATAAGGGCGGAAGGAGGAGAAGTCCTGCCACTGCAAATCGACGTATCGGATAGCGCTCAGGTCGACCGTTCCGCTCAGCAGGTGCTCGACACCTGGGGGAAAATAGACATCCTGGTGAACAACGCTGCGGTGCTCCCCAGGGCAGTCAGTGTGGACGACCCGGCCAAGATGAACCCGTTCCTGGATATGACCGACGAGCTCTGGGCAGAGGAAATAAACACCAATCTGTCGGGCGTTTTCTACTGCATTCGGGCAGTCATCAAATCGATGATAGAGCAGCGCTCGGGGAGGATTATCAACATCGGCTCGATGGCCGGCGTAAACGGCGGCTATTTCTCCACGCCCTCGTACTCAGCCTCCAAGGCCGGCCTCATAGGCATGACAATGCTGGCGGCCAGATGGCTGGGAAAGTACGGCATCAACGTCAACGTGGTCAACCCCGGACCCGTGCTGACAAAAGGTGCTGCCTTCGGTTCAACACAGATTGAAGCCCTTAAAAAGACGATACCATTCCGAAAGGGTGGCGAGGAAACAGAATTTCTGGGCACGCCTCAGGATATTGCCAATGCCGTGCTCTACTTTGCCTCCGACCTCTCATCGTTTGTCACCGGCACAAAAATAAACGTGCTCGGCGGGCAGGTCATGGGGTAATAAAGAAGAGGGGCGTGACGCCCCTCTTCTACTCTTAAAACCGGGTACAGGTTCAACTATCCCTTTAAATATTTATCTATATCCGCCGCCGCCCTTTTGCCCGCGCCCATGGCGCTGATGACCGTGGCGGAACCGGTGACAATGTCGCCGCCCGCCCAGACCTTATCCTTTTTGGTCTGCCCTGACTCTTCATCGGCCACCACCGTTCCCCATTTGGTCGTTTCCAGGCCGGGCGTCGTCTGGGCGATGAGAGGGTTGGGGGTAGTGCCCAGCGCCACGATGACAACGTCAACATCTATCTTGAACTCGCTGCCCTCTTTTACGATGGGCCGGCGCCGACCGCTATCGTCGGGCTCACCAAGCTCCATCTCGTAACATTCCATCTGACAGACGTTATTCTGCTCATCGCCGATAAATTGCTTGGGATTGGTCAGAAATTTGAAGATGATGCCTTCCTCTTTGGCGTTCTCCACCTCCTCGCGGCGGGCGGGCAGTTCCACATCGGAACGCCGGTAGATGATGGACACCTCCTCGGCGCCGAGTCGCAGGGCGCAGCGCGCCGAGTCCATAGCCACATTGCCCCCGCCAATCAACACCACCCTCCGGCCTATCCTGACCGGGGTGTCATACTCGGGGAACTGGTAGGCTTTCATCAGATTGACCCGCGTGAGAAACTCATTGGCCGAATAAATGCCATTCAGATTCTCTCCGGGGCAGCCGATAAACATGGGCAGTCCGGCACCCGTCCCCAGGAAAACGGCGTTATAGCTGCCCTTGAGCAGTTCATCAATGGTCACCAGCTTGCCGACGATCGAGTTGAGCTTTATTTCCACGCCCAGCGAGGCGACGTAATTCACTTCACCCTGCACGACGTCTTTGGGCAATCTGAACTCGGGAATGCCGTACATCAGCACGCCGCCGGCCACGTGCAGCGCCTCGAAGATGGTCACCGCGTGTCCCATGTTCACCAGGTCAGCGGCTGCAGTGAGCCCGGCCGGACCCGAGCCGACCACGGCCACCTTCCGGC
>JAUWLN010000039.1 GCA_030613665.1 Dehalococcoidia bacterium | reverse complement strand
TGCTCTGCCAGTTGAGCTAGCGGCCCACATACCTCTTAGACAGGCTTTATTTTAACATTCTGGCGTTTTCCGGGGCAAATAAGGCTTTAAAATTTATGAGCGCGGTGGGTATTTTACCTTTCCCAGGTCTTCATCTCCTCATACGGCGCGCGCCACTTTATCTCCCACCCGCCATCTTTCCAGCTCTCTTTCATTTCTGCCCTGGCGTCAGCCAGTTCTTTACTCTCCGAATATGACTGGAATTCGGACGGATTACCAAATTCGTAGATGCAGATATAGGTTGGGAGTTCGTCAGTTTTATTTAATATTTTATACCTGGTTACCTTCTTCATCCCCTGGAACTTGAAAAGCAGCGGGACATGGACTTCGTTGTACCATTTGTTGAATTTCTCTTCGACCTCCGGCTGGCATTCGGTGGCCACCATGTTAATTACTCTTGCCATGATAGCGTCCTCCTTTTATTTAAATACTTGGGCGACCTGAACGTTTGAAAAGAGCTTATTAGCAATTAGCCCGACAATCGGCGGGAGCCTTCTCTATTTGCGTCGCTGCGCCTATCCACGATAAGTGCTCCGGCTGGCGTGAAACGGCAACCAACAGTGTAGCTACCGGGGGGATGATTTGGCAAACGGCCGGGGACTAGCCCGTATCCTGTCTCCCGGGGAACTGCCGGTTGAACTTATCCTGGAGGGCCTTGATTTCCTGCTGCTTTTGAAACTCCTCTTCGCTGAGGGGTTCGCACGATGTGAGTTTATTGTTTTTCAGCGCAATGGTGAAGAGTTCCCGGCATTTCCAGCACTTGTACGGGCCCTCGTAGCTTGGCTCGACCAGCGACATACTGCCCTCGGTCTGGCAGGAAGGACATTTGATTTTAATTAGCATATTTCTATCTTACACCTTTTTGGGGTATTGTTTAAGTCTTTCTCAACAGGAGGCAGATATTTCGGGAAAAATATTTTATCGGGAAACGGTAGCCGTGTTCCGGGAAAGCCCTGAGCACTTGCAGACCGACTTCACGGACCAGCTTGTCCAGTTCAAAATAAGAGAACAGGTAATAATACCGGTAAAGGGTCTTCTCTCTGGTCCGCCACGGCACCGCAACTTCCCTGCCTTTGAACCAGAACCTCGGCTGCCAGCGGTTCCAGACGGTAATCAAGGCTTCGCCGCCGGGCTTCAGCACGCGTTTTAACTCCTGCAGCGCTGCCAGTTTATCGGTATTACCTTTGACGTGGTGATACGTGGCGACCGAAATCGCGTGGTCGAACGTGTTGTCCGGATAAGGCAGGAAGCGGACGTCGGCAGCGGCCAGGTGCACCGCGAAGTCGAATTTTTGCGAATACTTCCGGGCAAAACGGAGCATTTCCGTGGCTATGTCCACGCCATAAAGCTCAAAGGCACGTTTGAAGGGCAGGAAATCGGGACCGTGGGCGCAGCCCAGGTTGAGCAGCCGGCCTTCTCCCCACCGCTTTGCCAGGCCCTCCAGTTCGCGTTTGAAGATTGACCGGTGCCTGAAGTTATACCAGCTCGGCGCAATCTGGTTGAATACATCCTTAACTGTTGCCATCAGTGCAAATCTGATAAACTAAAATTGATACTATATTATAGCAGGGCAACGATGAAAAAACTCGCCAGGACAATATCCGGGGTGACGCCGGTGGCGGCGATGACCCGGCCTATCAAATGTCCGGGACAGTGCCTGTACTGCCCGACTTTCGCCAACACGCCGCGCAGCTATACGCCGGAATCGCCGGCCGTCTTACGGGCCAGGCGGCACGATTACAATCCCTATCAGCAGGTGGCGGTGAGGTTGCGCGTGCTCGGGGAAATGGGCCACCCCACTGATAAAGTGGAGCTTATCATCATGGGCGGTACTTTTCTGGCGCAACCGCCGGAATATCAGTATGAGTTCATCAAGGGTTGCTATGACGCCCTGAATGAGCGGGAGTCGGCGACGCTGGATGAGGCCAAGAAGCTCAATGAGACCGCCGGGCACCGTTGCACCGGATTGTGTATTGAGACGAGGCCTGACTGGTGCCGCCAGGAAGAGATTGAGCGAATGCTCGATTTTGGCGCCACGCGGGTGGAGCTTGGCGTACAGACACTGAGCGACGATATTTACCGTCTGGTCCGGAGAGGACATCAGGTGGAGGACGTGGTTCGGGCTACTTCTCTGCTCAAGGAACACGGTTTCAAGGTGTACTATCACTGGATGCCCGGGCTTCCTGGCTCGACTCCGGAGACAGACCTTGAGCTATCCAGAAAGCTATTTGATGACGGCAGGTTCCGGCCGGACGGGCTGAAGCTGTACCCGACGATGGTCGTGGAGGGGACCGAGCTGGAGAAATGGTACCAGGAAGGGCGTTATCAGCCGTATGATTTCGATACCATGGTCAATCTGCTGGTGGATATAAAGGCGATTGTGCCCGGCTACGTCAGGATTTCCCGGGTGCTGCGCGATATACCGCCACAGTTTATAACCGGTGGTCTGAAGGACTCCCTGCGGGGCCTGCTGAGAAAGCGTTTGCAGGCGCGCGGTCTGGAGTGCAGGTGCATCCGCTGCCGTGAGTACGGGCACCGGGCACGGGATGGCTGGGAGATAGGTGAACCCCATCTGGAACGGCTGGACTATGAGGCATCCGGCGGCCGGGAGATTTTCCTCTCTTTCGAAGATGAAACAGAGACACTTTTCGGCCTGCTGCGGCTGCGGATTCAGGATAAACCGGCGGTGGTTCTGGGGCCGGAATATAAGGGCAGACTGGCCATAATCAGGGAGCTGCATATTTTCGGCCCCGAGGTGCCGCTGGCCGGACAGCGACTGGATGCCGCGCAGCATAAGGGCATAGGTCGGGCGCTCCTGCGGGAGGCGGAGCGAATCGCGACAGAGGAGTTTCAGGCAAAGCAGGTGCTGGTGCTGAGCGGGGTTGGCGCCCGTGAGTACTACCGTGCCGAATCAGGGTATCGCTCGCTGGGCGAATATATGGTCAAAGAATTAGCGGCGAGACCTTAAAGGCGTTTTCGCCTTCTCTCCAGCTGTCTCAGCTTGGCGTCGCCGATGCCGAAATGGTGCGCGATTTCATGTATCACCACCCGCTGTATTTCCCGCTGGATTTGGGTCTCGCTGCGGCATCTGGACTCAATCGGGTGCTGGAAGATGGTTATCTTGTCCGGTGGCACCATGCCGTAGGAGCGGCTTCGCCTGGTCAGAGGCACGCCCTCATAAAGCCCCAGCAGCGTTTCGCTGCGCTTTAGGCCGGCGTCGGTCAGATGGCGGGACGTCGGCTCGCCCTGCACCACGACGTCGATGTTATCCATGCGTTCGCGGAACTCGTCGGGCAGGTCGTCAATGGCTTTGGCTACGAGCCACTCGAATCTCTCCCGGTCCATTTTTATCCTTTCCGGCGTTTCTTTTTCCAGAGTGACCAGATATGCCAGAGCAGTATGAAGTAGGCATTGAGCAAGGCGATAAAGTAGAGCAGCGCGATAACCAGGCTCCAGGGCAGTCCGCACTCTGGTGACGGAAGGAAGCGTATGAAATGGATGACGGCGCCAATCACGCCGCCGGTCGCTATCGCCGCGCCGATAATCCAGATGGGGAGGCTGTTTAGTACTTTCAGGTTCGGTTTGAGGATGAGGTAAAAGAGGAGGGTACACACACCGAGAAGCGTGGTGATGACCAGAATTGACATAACCAGGCCGCTGGTGGAGAAATTGACCGCCAGTTCCCAGACCAGGCGGGTGATAATCGCCATAAAAACGGGCGTTATGGCGACCAGGAACCATATCTTGAGCGTCTGAAGTTTCATCGTTCCAAATTCAAAGCTTCAGGCTTTTCACTTGCGGTCGGTAGCCTCACGCCAATCGTCGTGGGTTGCCCAGAAGGCGCTCAGGTCTGTATATTTGTAAGGCCGTTTGCTGAGTGCTGCCTCGTCAATCTCTATCCCCAGCCCGGGCTTGGTCGGCAACTCTATGTAATTGTTCTCTGTAATTACCGGGAACTTTTCCTTGAGTACCTCTTCATAGAATGGAATATCAATGGAGAAAAATTCGTGGATGAGAAAGTTCGGGATGGCCGCTTCCAGTTGTATGCTGGCGGCGGTGAGTACCGGGCCGCTGGCGTCGTGGGGGTTGACGCTCACGTAGTAAGCGTGTGCCATATCGGCGATCTTTTTCGTCTCCAAAATGCCGCCCTGGTGGGAGATATCGGGGTTTATAATCGCCGCCGCTCGTTTCTCAAACAGGTCGCGGAAGCCCCAGCGGGTGTAGATGCGTTCGCCGGCAACGACCGGTATATTGATTGACCGGGCGACCAGGGCCAGGTCGTCCAGGCTGGCATCGGTGGGCAGAGGCTCTTCCCACCAGTAGGGGCGGTATGGTTCCAATGCCCTTGCCAGCCGGATGGCATTGTCCGGGCTCAGCCGACCATGAACGTCTATCATCAGCTCAACAGAATCCCCGACCGCCTCCCTGACCAGCCGGAATGCCTCGACTGTCCGGTTGAGCTCGGTGGTATCGATGAAGGTATCCATCCCCTGCATCGGGTCGAATTTCAATGCCCTGGCGCCTTGGTCTACCATATCTTTGGCCAGCCGCGCGTAGTCATCGTATGATTTGGCACCGAACCACCACCCGTTATGGTACATCTTGAGTCGCGAACGGCAGGCGCCGCCGAGCAGGGTATAGACAGGCACGTTAAGGCTTTTGCCGAGGATGTCCCACATGGCCATCTCCAGGCCGCTGATGGCGCTGTATATCACGAATGACGGCTTCCAGTAGCTGTTGCGCATCAGGGTGCTGACGTGGAGCTCTATCTGCCGGGGGTCTTTGCCCATTAAGTAATTCTCGCCGATGGTATGCACATGGGCCTGTGTGGCCATTTCTGCTGACTGGGTGGTGGCCTCGCCCCAGCCTTCGATGCCTTCGTCCGTCTCCAGCTTGACCAGCAGCCAGTTGAAATGTCCATGATAAAGATACGTTTTTACGCCGGTTACCTTCATTGCTTCCCCCTTTTTCTAATACGAGCTTGAAACTACGAGGTTGTATTTATGGCTATGGCCCCGCAAGCAGGGCGCGCAGCTCTTCCGCGTTGCTTTCACTGAGGGTGCCTTTGGCGATGCCGATTGGTATGGTCTTGAGTCCCAGTTCCCGGTAGAGGGGTAATATATCGGGGGCAGATTTCTCCAGCGCGGCGAGGTGCCGCTGAATTGTCTTGATATCTCCGCGGGCGATAGGGCCGGTAAGGCAGCCCGGGAAACCCATTTTGGCGATGTTGTTCACCGAGCCCTGAAGGAGCGGGATATAGGCCTTGGTCGCCTCCTCAGATGTCTTGCCGAAGTTCTGCCATAGGTCGGTGGCGGTGCTCACCAGCGTGTAGAAGTAATTACAGGCGATGCAGGCGGCGGCGTGGTAGAGGGCTTTATCATCGGAGGTGAGGTAGACCCAGTCACCGTCAAGCGCTTTGGCGATTTCAGTGAGGGTTTTTTTAATTGGCCCCTCGGCTTCAATGGCGAAGGTGGAACCGGGCAGGTTGGCGATGGCCTGCTCCCTGCCGGCAAAGGTCTGGCAGGGGTGGATGGAGCCCACCATGACCCCTTGCTCTGCGGCAGGCTCTAAAGAATGGACCGTGCTGGCCCCGCTGCAGTGAACCGCCGATTGTCCGGCGCGCCACGTAATTTCAGCGGCAACCCTGGGGATGATATCATCCGGGGTGGTGATAAAGACCATGTCGGCACTGTCAGCCAGGTCTTGGGCCTTTTCGTAGACCTGGCAACCGGATACATCGTCGGCAAAGCGCTGTGCGGCCTCCCTGACGACATCAAAGGCACCGATGACCTGATAGCCGCGCTGCGACAGGTTGACTGCGAACGCAGTGCCCACCGGTCCAGTGCCAATGAAACCGAGCTTTGGCACGTCTCTTACCTCCTTGGCGAGTCAGCTTAACGCTATTTCATCGCGTGTTTCTTGATAATGTCCGGGTCTAGCTCAAGCCCAAACCCGGGTTTATTGGAGATCTTTATGCAGCCATCTTTTAGCAGGGGCGGCTCTTTGTACAGGAATTCCCACCAGGGCATGTATTCGACAATAAGGCCGTTGGGAATGGCTGCCACCATATGGGCGGAGAACTCATGAAAGACGTGGCTGGCCACGGGCAGGTTCCACGCCTCAGCTATTGCTGCCACCTTCATCCATTCGGTGACGCCTCCAACCCGTTGCAGGTCTGGCATCAGCACGTCCAGCGCCTTGTTTTCAAACCCGCGGCGGAAATCATATTTGCTGCTGAGGGTCTCACCGCCGGCCACCCTCAATCCCAGGGCATTGGTAACCAGAGCCCAGTCCGCGGGGTCATTGCTGGCCAGCGGGTCTTCCAGCCAGTACACGTCATACTTCTCAAGCTCTCGCCCCATCTGAATTGCCTGGGGCACCGTCCACGCCCAGTTCACGTCAACCATTATATCGATATTATCCCCCACTACCTCTCTCACCGCTTTCAGCCTTTCCAATTCGACCTGGAACGGCTTATGGCCCATATTCATTTTCATGGCGCGGAAGCCCTGCTTTACCAGCGAAGCAGCGTCTTTCTGCAATTCGTCAATGCTCCAGTTGCGAAAGAGAAGGTGGCTGGCATATACGGGCACTTCATCACGGTAGCCGCCGAGCAAACGGGCTACCGGCAGACCAGCGGCTTTCGCCCGCAGGTCCCAGAGCGCGGTATCGATGGCGGAAAGGGCGTAGATGGGATATCCCTGGTGACCCATCCACCTGGTATCAGTCCAGAGCTTCTGCCAGGCCTCGGCCCAGCGAAATATATCCTGCCCCACTACGGTCTCTTTCAGGTCGTCAATGCAGGCTTTAAGTGATTTCACACGCTGGTCATTAAAGGTAAAGGCCAGACCAATCCCTTCCAGCCCTTCATCGGTGAAAAGCTGAACAATAACCGGGTTGGCCCTTTCTATGGCAAAACCGTTCCTGGATGGCCACTTGAGCGGTACCGACAGCGGGGTGCTTATCATATCCGTGACTTTCATTGTACCCTCCCTTCGGCCAATATTATTTGACGATAGAGAAGTTTGTCAAGGTAAAAGCAAGGTTGCCTTGCCGGACAATGTAATGGGTCTGTTTTGACAGTCAGAAAAAGGTCTGCTACAATGTGGCGGTTTCGACTGGAGTTACAAATCGACAGGAGGTATTGAATTGAAGAACCCTCTCAAGGGGAAACTGAAGAAAGGGGAGGCGGTAATCGGCACATTCAATATGATAGGACATTCCGATGTGACGGAGTGGCTTTCCCGGGTGGGGTTTGACTGGCTGCTGCTGGACACAGAACATACAACAACAGGTTACGAAACGCTGCAGCGTATGATGCAGGCGATGAACGGCAGCGACTGTGTACCCATCGTCAGGCCGCAGTGGAATGACCAGGTGGTCATCAAGCGGGTGCTGGATATTGGTGCCTACGGTGTGCTCATCCCCTGGGTGAACTCCAAGGAGGAAGCGGAGAAAGCGGTGAGTTACTGCAAATATCCGCCGGAAGGTATCCGCGGGTGGGGGCCAAGACGCGCCGGCATGTTCGACCCTGACTACTTCAAGACGGCCAATGATGAGCTTCTAATCACTGTTCAAATAGAAACGCAGGAGGCGCTGGATAACCTGGATGAGATTCTCTCCGTACCCGGCATAGATGCCTGTTACATCGGCCCATGGGACCTCTCGGTAAGCCTTGGCATCGGCATACCGCCGGACTGGGACGCCCCAAAATATAAGGCGGCGTTTGACAAGGTCTTGGAAACCGCCGCCAGGCATAACAAACCGGCTGGTATGTTCTGCATCTCAGATAACATTGAATGGGCGGTGAAGAAGGGGTTCATATACAATACCGTTGATGCTGATGACATCCTCCTCATGCGCGGTGCTAGGGAGGCTGTGGCAAAAGCGCGCAACGCAGCTAAAAAATAGGCGGGGAAAGATGAAGATAACCGGCGTAAAAACCTACGTGCTGGAAGGACTGCTTGGCGACCAGGCATTTGGCTGGTCCCTGTGGGTAACCGATAGACGCCAGACGGCCATTTGCGTCATTACCACCGACGAGGGGATTGAGGGAGTAGGGGAGGCGTTTTTCGTCGGTGGGCCGTCAACTATAACCGCCGCGATGATACAGGATGGATACGCCCCTCTGCTTATCGGGGCAGACCCTTTCCAGAGCATTGTTATATGGGACTTCCTCTACAACCGGACCAGAGACCAGGGGCAGAAAGGCCTGCCCATCGCTGCCCTCAGCGCCATCGATATCGCCCTCTGGGATATAAAGGGGAAAGCGCTGGGCGTGCCGGTCTATAAGCTATTGGGCGGGGCCTATCGCCACCGCGCCCGTGTCTATGCTACCGGCCTCTATGAACCTCAGCATGTGCCCAGCATCAAAGATGCGCTTGTGGAAGAGGCACTTGGCTACAAGAAAAGCGGCTTTTCAGGGATGAAGCTCAAGGTGGGCTACGGCATTGACACCGATATGGAATATGTGCGTGCGGTGAGGGAAGCCATCGGCGATGAAACGATGCTGATGGTGGATGCCAATCACGCTTACAATGCCGCCGAGGCAATCCGCCTGGCCCGCAGGATGGAGGCCTATAATATCTACTGGCTGGAAGAACCGGTGCCCCCGGAGGATATTGACGGCTACGTGGAAGTGAAACAGAATTCCAACATTCTCATTACCGGCGGCGAGTGTGAATATACCCGGTTCGGTTTCCGTGAGCTTATTACCCGGCGTGCCGTGGACATCCTGCAGCCCGACCTCTGTGCCGCCGGCGGGTTCACCGAGATGATGCGAATCCTGTCACTGGCCAGTGCCTGGAACGTGCCGGTTATTCCGCATGTCTGGGGGACAAATGTGGGGCTGGCGGCGGCTCTGCAGCTATTTGCCGCCCTGCCCAACTTCCCCGAACGCCGCTTCCCGGCCGAGCCATTTTTTGAGTATGACCGCTCCCCGCACCCCTTCCGTGATAAGGTAACGCAGGAAAAGTTTGTTATGAAAGACGGTTATCTTGATATTCCGGAGCGTCCCGGGCTTGGCGTGACGATGGACATGGATTACGTCCGGGAGAACGCTGTATCGATAAAAGATAAATAATTTTTAATCGATTTTAAATATAAGTAGTGCAAAACGGAATATTCTATGGTATATTATGGTTACTGGCTGGAGAACAGAATAATGCTGGTACTCAAACTGTCAGCCTGGTTTGAAACCCGGAAGCTGGAGACAAAGGGGGGCTTCAAATGGTCAGAGAAGCTGGTATCCAGTTAAATTGCCGTCAGTGTGGTAGTGAATTCATCCTGAGCAAGGCGGAGCAGGAGTTCTACGAGTTAAAGGGTTTCAAGCTGCCCTCCCGCTGCAAGGAATGCCGTTCCGCCAACCAGACCAAAATACAGCCACTTGCCTGCTCTCAGTGTGGTACGGAACTGGACAAGGGTAAATCCATTTACTGTACCGATTGCCTGCAGACCGCACATTTTGAGCTGGAGAAAGAAAACAAGCAGGTCAAAATGGCCGCCAGCGCTGCCCGGAGCAAACTGGAAGCAAGCGAATCGCAGAGAGCAGAGTTTGCCGAGATGTTCCGGCAGAAGGAACAGGAGCTGGTTGAACTGGAGCAGAAAATGGTAGTCCTCACCGAAGACCTGGACAAGGCGCAGCAGTTTTACGCTGCTTCCGGCTGGCTGCAGCCGGTATTAACCGACATTGAAAAACGACTCGGGGAACTGGAGCGGGCACAGGGCGAGATAACTTCCAAAGTATTGCAGACCATCCGCGTTATGCAGGAGCGTTATGATAGCCTCGGGGTCGTGGACGTAATCAAGCGTAACCTGAAGCAGGGTGTCAGGGAAGAAGCGTAACCAGCAATATAAGTCAGTTAAATTCTCAATATCTTAACAGAGGAAGAAGCAAAGGCAGGGCGAAAAAGCCCTGCCTTTTTTGTTTCAAATATACTGTCCATTTTCACTTCGGAGTTTCTCCTCCGGCGTAAAATGCCCCGGACTAATTTGCCTGTTTTGGTGCCTGCATTAGCTCGATGGGAATTCCGTCCGGGCCTTTGAGGAAGCACACCCCCCATCCCTTTATATCTTCTATTTTCTGACCTCCCCAGTAAGGTGGATGGTTGAACTCCACCCCTTCAGCAATAAGTTCATCGTACGTCTTCTGAATATCATCCACCTCGAAGGCGAGATGCGCCACCCCCGGATTACACAGTTTGGGGTCTATCCGCTTCCCCTTTGGCGAAATATACTCGATAAGATGGATGATATCATCGCCGGGAGTACGTATAACCGCAAGCCGCTGGGCAACCTCCTGAAGTTGGTAAAGCTTATCCAGGCGTTCTCCCCTGGGTTCAAGGATGGTTGACGACTGCAGGCCCAGAAGGTCGCAGAAGAAGTGAAGTGCCTCGTCAAGGTTGGTGACGGTATAACTGGAATGCTGGATTCTTTTAATCATTCCTGCCTCCTCAATTGTAAAGCGGGAGATTACGCCATACTTTAGCTACCAAGATTGCTGATGACCCCATCAGGTTTATGGTTTCAATAGGGGAGCCAGGTTTTCTCCGCTGTACATAGAGTCGAAAGCTTTCTGCACATCCTCAAGAGGGATAATTTCAGAAACAAGCGGTTTGACGTTAACCTGCTTGCTTGCTATCAGGCGCATGGAGGTATATATCAACCCGCTGGGCCCGCCGAAGCCACCAGCGATGGTGATAAATCTTATCTGCTTTTCCCACCAGACCATAGGGTCAATTTCTATTGGTAACCCGAATCCGGCCAGGCCTATGGTGCCACCCCGCCTGACCATGTCAGCCGCCTGGTTCAGGACATCTCCGCTTCGGACACAAATAATGACCTTGTCCGGGCCGGCCTCTGTCAGCTTTACTACCTCGGAGACGACATCAACTTCGCCGGGATTAAAAACCGCGTCAGCGCCCACTTCCAAGGCCTTGTCCAGACGGGACTTAATCGGGTCAATGACAACAACGGGGCCTGCCCCTGCGGCTTTAGCACATAGCATTGTGCCAAGGCCTATTTTCCCGGCTCCAATGATAACTGCCGACTCCCCGGGCTTAAGTTCGGTAGTCTTGATGGCACTGACCCCTGTGCGGAGCGGCTCCACCAGTGCCGCTTCCTCGTCGGATACATTATCGGGCACTCTCTGGACGGCGTGCGGCAGCCTGATGAAATACTCAGCCATGGACCCGAAGCGGTTGCCGTATTCCCTGATGACTTCGGGCAATGCTCGTGGCGATACATCCTTGCCCTGGCACAGGTGATGCAACTGGCGACGGCAATAATAACACTGACCGCAGGGCAGCAGGAAGTCAGCGGTGGTAATCCGTTCGCCGACTGACCACCCATCGACCCCTTCACCTATAGCCGCTACCTCGGCGGCAAACTCATGACCGGGTATAGCTCCTGCCTTAACAGGGTTGCCGTGCATCTGGCCGGCGAGATATTCAAGGTCAGTGCCGCATATAGAGCAGTATCTCATCTTCAGCAATAGTGTCCCCGGTTGTACTGATGGCGTTGGTACCTCCTCGCAGGTAATAAGTCCTTTACCTTTGACCACGGCCGCTTTCATTGATATTCCTCCTTTCTGAATCTGCAGGTACTATTCTTCGCGTGGCAAGCCACGCTGCTGCATATAGCGCAATACAGCTTGTGGAATTCATTAGGCATTGTAATTACGGGGTTATGGATATGTCAAATATGCTCGGTTGGACATCTGCTTTGGGGTGAAAGCAAGCCCCGTTCCTGCCGGCACTTCCTGTATCGGCTTCTGCGTCAAGGTTAAGCCCTTGATTGGTGATTGTCAATTACTGTAGACATAGGAAGGAAGCCTAATTCCATTGGCTTTTACCTGTCCCAAAGCGTATACTGGTGGCTAACATGAAAAAGCCCAGGTATTTCTACGGATATAATATTGTCGCCTCCGGCTTTGGCATACAGGCATTAGGCATCGGGACCTTTGTCGCTTTCGGCGTATTTTTCAAGCCACTGCTTGCCGATTTTGGCTGGTCAAGGGCCACCCTGTCGGGCGCTCAATCCGCAGCACTGCTCATCGCTGGATTTCTCGGCATCCTGGTTGGCAGGTTGAATGACAGGTTTGGCCCGCGGATTGTGATGACGGTAGCCGGCTTCTTCTTCGGGCTGGGACTCCTGCTCATGTCGGGGCTCAATAACGTCTGGCAATTGTACCTGGTCTATGGCGTCGTGGTCGGCATCGGGTTGAGTTCGATTGATATTATCCCCCTCAGCACGATAGCGCGGTGGTTTGTTCGGCGGAGGGGGATGATGACCGGCATCGCGAAGGTGGGTACTGGTACCGGGCAACTCGTTATGCCCCTGGTGGCAAGCATACTCATCGCAGCTTATGGCTGGCAGACTTCTTATATTATCATCGGCGCTATAGCGATGGTCCTGCTCATTTCCATCGGGCAGCTGTTGCGACGTGACCCGGCTGGCATGGGGCTCTTGCCAGACGGAAATAGGGAAACCCAAACGGAGAGTTCGAAACCTGCCGAAAGCGGATATTATCTACATGAGGCGCTCCGTACCTGGCAGTTCTTGACAATTTGCCTTGCCTTTTTCGCCACCATGTT
>JAUWLN010000044.1 GCA_030613665.1 Dehalococcoidia bacterium | reverse complement strand
CAGGCAATAGAAGACGATATGAAAAAGATACCCGCCGTGCTTGCCGAGGCGAAAAATGTTCCCGATGCTAAACCCAGCCCCCAGCAGTTGAGCATGTTTTAGGACTGGAAAGATGGCCAGATCAAAGTTAAAGCTCATCCCCCTCGGTGGTCTCAGTGAAATCGGCAAAAATATGCTCCTGCTGGAATATGAGAACGAGATATTAATCGTTGATGCCGGGCTCATGTTTCCAGGGGAGGAAATGCTTGGCATTGACCTGGTGATTCCTGATATCAATTACCTTCTGGATGGAAAGAAAAAAATCCTGGGCATTGTCGTTACACACGGTCATGAGGACCATATTGGCGCGCTGCCCTACGTTCTACCCCAGCTTGATGTTCCGGTTTATGCCAGCCGCCTGACCCATGGCCTGATACGCGTTAAACTCAAGGAACGCAAAGCGCTGTCTGATGCCAAATTAAAAGTGGTATCCCCCGGCGAACCGATTACGCTGGGAGCATTCAAGGTAGAGTTATTTCCCGTCTGCCACAGTATTCCTGACGCCGCCGGCCTGATTATTAATACCCCGGTTGGCGTCGTGGTGCACAGCGGTGATTTCAAGCTCGATTACACGCCGGTCAGCGGCCGGCCGACCGACCTTTCACGCCTGGCTCAACTGGGGGCACAGGGAGTCTTGCTCCTCCTTTCTGATTCTACATACGCCGAGCTTCCCGGCTACACGCCGTCGGAAAGGGTGGTGGGAGAAGCTCTGGACCACATCATGGGGGATGCCCCGGGCAGGGTGATAGTTACCACCTTTTCCTCGCTGGTGTCGCGTGTCCAGCAGGTGATTGACGCTGCGGCCAGGCACGGGCGGCGTGTTTTCATTGTCGGACGCAGCATGAATGATACGGTGCGCATGGCACTGGAGCTTGGTTATATCCAGGCCCCTGATGGAATCCTGGGCAGAATTGATGAAGCCCGCGGCCTCCCCAACGACAAGGTTGTATTTGTTACCACTGGAAGTCAAGGAGAGCCGACCTCGGCGCTGGTGCGCATGGCAAATCGTGACCACCCCAACGTTAGCATCCACTCCGGAGATACCATCGTAATGTCGGCAACGCCGATACCCGGCAACGAGGCTGTTGTCAACCGCACCGTGGATAACCTTTTCAAGCAGGGAGCACGGGTGCTGTACGATAAAGTGGCACAGGTTCACGTTCATGGCCACGGCAGCCAGGAAGAGCTCAAGTTACTGCTGAACCTGGTCAAGCCGAAGTTTTTCATGCCCATCCACGGCGAGTACCGCCATCTCAGCCTGCACGCCAGGCTGGCTGAATCGGTGGGCATGTCGAAGGAAAACACTTTCGTTCTGGAAGACGGGGACATTCTTGAGCTCACCGAACACTCGGCCAAAAAGAACGGGAAGGTTGGTTCGGGTAACGTTTATGTTGACGGGTTAAGCGTCGGGGATATCGGCGGTGTGGTGTTGCGTAACAGGCGCATGCTGTCAAAGGACGGCATCGTGGTGGCGATAATCGCGGTGAACCGGCAGACGGGTAAGCTGGTGGGGCGCCCTGACATCGTGACACGGGGCTTTGTCGATACCAGGGAGTTCAAGGAAATGATTGATGAAAGCCGCGACCTGCTGGCCAGGGCACTTGACCACAGCGGCGGCAAGGCCGCCGAGTGGAGCTTTGTCAATGCCAAGGCGAGGGATACGCTGGAGAAATTTTACTATGAGAAGACCAAGCTTCGCCCGATGATTCTGCCATTTATGGTCAGAGTGTAACGGTTATGCCAAAAAAAAGACCCAGAGAGGATAATGAGTTCCTGAACAGACCGGGGCCAAGACAAAGACGACGGCGGTCTTTCCTGGGCGGGCTTTTCTATTTTCTGTGGCTGCCGCCAATCCGCTATACAATCCTGCTGGCGCTCGCTGGCTTGCTGGTCTGGTGGCAGTGGCCGGCGTTGACTGGCCTATTTGGCTGGGGATTGCTTTTCGTTGCGGCCGCGATTATTACCTTTATCGTTCAGATGAAGCGGCGAAAATTGCCTTCATTTATCCTCCGTTTTAATCGGTGGCTGGGAGCCGCTGCCTTTGTGCTGGCGGTCTGGGGGATACTGGCCATTTTTGATATGGGGGGCGAATTCGGCAGTGCGCTGATAATGGAACCCGCACCCGTAGTTGATATCCTGGTTATTACAGGGCTTTTTATCGCTGGCTTAATCCTGGTCGCTCCCAAAGTATGTCTGAAGCTGGGCGCCAAATTTTTCTCGTGGCTGGGAAGCCAGTTCCAGCGGCGGCCAGCGAAGGTACCTAGGTATCTTGAAAAACAGCTTGCGAACGAACGTGCCGCAATGCCGGCCCATATAGAGCTTCACCCCAAGCCGCCCATTGAGGAGAAGCCGCCCATGCCGCGCGTGATGGAAGAGCCTGTGGTGAGGCCGGAAAAGGCGATACCAAAATCGCCGCTGGTGGCTCCTCCGGAGAGGGAAGCGGCAACCAGAGCCCCGGCGCCAGCACCGACCACTCAGGAGCTCAGACAGGTGGCGCAGGAAGTATGGAAGAAATACGGTCAGTCGTCCGACCTGGTGACGGTTGATGGCTGGAAGCTGCCCCCGATAGAAATCCTCGACACGACGCCGGAGATTGAGTTCAGTGAGGCGGATAATGTACAGAGAGCCAAGATAATTGAAGATGCGCTGGCCAGCTACGGCGTTGAGGCCAAGATCGTGCAGATAAACGCCGGGCCGACGGTGACCCAGTTCGGCGTGGAACCGGGCTGGGATAGAAAACTGAGGGAAAGGAAAGAGCGGGACAGGAACGGTGACGTCACGGTGACTCTGGAGGAAGTGTCCAAGACGAGGGTTAAGGTGGACCGGATTACCTCTCTGGCCAATGACCTGGCACTGGCCCTGGCGGCACCGAGCATAAGAATTGAAGCGCCGGTCCCGGGAAAATCAATGGTTGGCATTGAGGTGCCAAACACAAGCATCGGCGTGGTCAGTCTGCGCAGCGTCATAGAATCCAGCACGTACCAGAAATTGCAGGCGCGCTCGAAACTGTCACTGGCACTGGGTAAAGGTGCCGGCGGCGAGGCGATATCGGGAGACCTGTCCCGGATGCCGCACCTGCTTATCGCCGGGGCACCCGGCAGCGGTAAAACGGTCTGCCTTAACGCGGTTATCGGCTGCCTGCTGCTCTACAACACGCCGTTCGACACCAGGTTCATCATGATTGACCCCAAGCGCGTTGAGCTCACGCCGTACAACAGCATCCCGCATCTGGCCACTCCGGTTATCGTTGATACGAAAAAAGCTTTAAGCATACTGCGCTGGCTGAGTCAGGAAATGGACCAGAGATATCAGAAGCTGGCGTCGGCCGGGGCCCGCAATATTGAGGGTTACAACAGGAACCGCGAGGGCAGCGATAAGATGCCCTACATGGTGCTCATCATTGACGAACTGGCCGACCTGATGATGACCAGCTTTGACGAGGTGGAGCATATCCTGTGCCGGCTCGCCCAGCTTGCCCGCGCCACCGGCATCCACCTGGTCGTGGCCACGCAGCGCCCATCGGTAGACGTGGTCACCGGGCTGATAAAGGCCAACTTCCCCACCCGCATCAGCTTTGCCGTCGCCTCGCAGGTGGACTCGCGCACCATCCTTGACGGCACCGGGGCGGAAAAGCTGCTGGGCAGGGGAGACATGCTCTACATGCCCACGGAAGCCGGAAAACCGAGGCGACTCCAGGGCTGCTTTGTCTCCGATTCCGAGGTGGAGCGGCTGGTGTACTTCTGGAACAGCCAGAAGGAACAGGAAGCGGCGCCGATTAAAATCGAAGAAGTGGCCCCACCCCCCACGATGGGTGGTCGCAGCGGCCAACAGGAAGACCCGCTCATGGACTCCGCCCGCGAGCTTATGGGGCAGCACGACCACATTTCAACTTCTTTCCTGCAGCGGAAACTGCACATCGGCTATCCCAGGGCCGCCCGCATCATGGAGCAGCTTGAGGAGGAAACGGGGGGAGATATTGGTGGGGGAGAAGAGGAAGATAAATTAGAACAGTGATTGAAAAGCAAAGAGTAAAAATCTCTAAAGAGGCACAGGTAAACACATACGCGGAAATGTTTCACGCGTCTCACGTGATGCTATATAAAGCGGAGAAAGATGTCGGAGGTTCGTATTATCAGTTAATGGCGAGCCTTATTTTCACAGCATTCACGCTTGAAGCTTATCTTAATCACATAGGTGAACGAATATTCGTTTGCTGGGATGACCTTGAGCAACTCTCACCGCAGAGGAAACTTAACGTAATAGCGGAAAAAATGGGGATTGAAAGGAATGAAGGGGAACGTCCATATCAGACGATTAAAGAATTGTTCAAATTCAGGAATGAAGTTGCTCACGGTAAGTCTGTATTTCTTAAATCTGATGACCATATTGTAGGTACGAATACCGAAATCGATAAATACATGAGTGAGCCGCTTGAGCCGAAGTGGAAGAGGTATTGCAGTTTAAAAAATGCCAAGCGAGCAAGAGAAGATGTGAAAAATGTCATAACGGAATTTCATGCTGCTGCTGGCATAACTGACGATTTCTTGTTCAATACTGGTATTTGGTCTGGTCACGCAACTTTAATACAATAAGAATCGGGCTACTAACACATGCAGTTCCTGCTCACTTCTTCCCCCTCAGCCTCTTCAAAATCGCGTCCATATAGACCCGGGCCAGGTTTTTGCCGTGCTTTTTCACCCGCGCCCGCTTTTTCCTGAGTTTCTCCTCGCGGCGCTCCTGCCTGGTATCTATATCCGGTTTACTGTCTTCCACCACGGTGAGCTACACTTTTTTCTTATTCGGCGCCGTCCCAGAGCATTTCCGCCGTATGAGCGGCTGTCTTTGCCGCCAGCTCGGCGCACATTGCCGGCAGCCCGGCCTCATCGGCCATTTCCTTCTGCCAGGGTATCTTGGTATCATAGAAAACGCCGGCCATCCTGGTGCGGACTCCCCGGCAGGTGGCGGAACCGAACTCTTTTTCAAACCATTTGTACAATCTGGCTACGGGGAGATAGGAGCTTTTCGCTATTTCATAGTCTTCAATTTCTTCCCGGCTGCGCCCGTATTTCACACTGAGCATCAGGCTGGCCCCCAGCAGGGAACCGCAGACATCGTTCATCTGGCCGAGTCCGCCGCCGAGTCCGCTGGCGGCTTTAAAGAGGTTGTCGTCCTTCATGTCAAGCGCTTCTTGCAACGCAAGAACGGTGCATTGGCCTCAGCCGTGGTATTTGGGCATGTAATCCAATCCATTGCGGTAGGCCTGGCTGGCGGCTTCTTCTTTGCTTTTGGCTGTCACTGGTCTCCCCCTTTTTTGGTATTAATTTACCTCTTTATTTCCACCTGGTCAAATTCATGGCGTAATTCTATGATGCGGTCGCGGAGCAGCGCCGCCTTTTCAAACTCGAGGCTTCTGGCGGCGGCCTTCATCTGCGCTTCAAGCTCTTTTATGAGCCGGGCCACGTCCTCTTTCGATACCGGGGCTTCGGCGGCATACGAGGCGCGCGCTTCCGCCACCACCTTCACCCGTTCCGTGATGTCACGAATCGCTTTTCTGATTCCCTGCGGGGTTATGCCGTGCTCGCGGTTGTACGCTTCCTGGATACGCCGGCGGCGCTTGGTCTCGTCAATGGCGGCCTTCATGGAGCCGGTGGTGATATCGGCGTACATGATGACGTGGCCGCCAACGTGGCGCGACGCGCGTCCCATGGTCTGGATGAGAGCTCCTTTCGACCGCAGGTAGCCTTCCTTGTCCGCGTCCAGTATGGCCACCAGACTGACCTCGGGAAGATCAAGTCCCTCTCGCAGCAGGTTGATGCCAACGACAACGTCATAGACACCGAGGCGGAGGTTGCGAAGTATCTCCACCCTTTCCAGCGTGTCGATTTCAGAGTGGAGATAGTGCGTCCGGACACCCACCTCAATGAGGTAATCGGCGAGCTCTTCCGCCATCCGCTTGGTCAGGGTGGTCACCAGGCAGCGCTCCCCTTTATCGACCCTGGTCTTTATCTGGTCGAGGAGGTCGTCAATCTGCCCTTTCGGCGGCTTGACCTCGATTGTGGGTTCCAGGAGGCCGGTGGGGCGGACAACCTGTTCCACGACCTGCTGGCTGTGCTCATATTCGTAATCGGCGGGGGTGGCGGAGGCATAGATAACCTGGTTGATGCGCTCGTTGAACTCGGTGAAATTAAACGGTCGATTGTCCAGCGCCGAAGGCAAACGGCAGCCGTATTCCACCAGCGTCTCCTTGCGGGAGCGGTCGCCGTGGTACATGCCGCGTATCTGGGGCAGGGTCATATGTGACTCATCGATGAAAAGCAGGAAGTCATCGGGAAAGTAGTTGATAAGCGTCCAGGGCGGGCTGCCCGGCGCCCGCTGGGAGAGGTGGCGGGAGTAGTTTTCCACAGCGTGGCAGTAGCCGGCCTCACGGAGCATCTCCAGGTCGTAGTTGGTCCTCTGCTCCAGGCGGGCGGCTTCCAGCAGCTTGCCCTGCTTTTTGAGGTCGGCAAGCGTTTCCTCAAGCTCCTGTTTTATAGTCTCAAGGGCCAGCACCAGCTTATCATGCGAGGTGACGAAGTGCTTGGCCGGGTAGATATCTATGGAGTCAAGCTCGGCGAGCAGCTCGCCGGTAAGCGGGTCTATCTGGACGATGCGGTCGACTTCATCGCCGAAGAACTCGATGCGCAGCGCCAGCTCCTCGTAGGACGGCTGTATTTCCAGGGTGTCGCCGCGGACACGGAACCGGCCGCGGGTGAAATCGATATCGTTGCGCTCGTACTGCATGTCCACCAGCTTGCGGAGGAGGCTCTGTCGGCCATAGCTTTCTCCCCGTTTCAGGCTGACCACGAAACTGCGATACTCCCCGGGCTCGCCGAGGCTGTAGATGCAGGACACCGAGGCGACGATGAGCACATCGCGCCGCTCAAAGAGGGCTTTGGTGGCGGCGTGGCGCAGCTTATCAATTTCCTCGTTGATGTCTATTTCCTTCTCGATATAGGTATCGGTGCGCGGGACGTAGGCTTCCGGCTGGTAGTAGTCGTAGTAGCTGACGAAGTATTCCACGGCATTATCGGGGAAAAACTCGCGGAACTCACTGGCAAGCTGTGCCGCCAGCGTCTTATTGTGACAGATGACCAGGGTGGGCCGCTGCACCCGCTCAATCACGTTGGCCATGGTGAAGGTCTTGCCGCTGCCCGTAACCCCGAGCAACGTCTGCTGATGGAAACCACTGTCAAGGCCGTCCACCAGCTTGTCCACCGCCTGAGGCTGGTCGCCGGTCATCTTAAAGTCGGAAACAATTTTAAAATCTGGCATGGCTGATTATAAGAGTATAATTATAGACATAGTATATCCTGTTGTTGTGATGGCTTCAATGAGATTCAGGGCATATCCACTGCCTTATCGTGCTGCCGGGGAAGGTAATCCGGTCGAACCAGACGAAAGTACCGGGGGAAAGGATTACTTAAGATGGATGTTCATATGACTATTCAAATGATATTATGCTCAGAAGGAGGTGGGGAAAATGGTGACGAGGAGTTATCTGGAAGCGTTATCACCGGGGATGAGGGCCAAGCTTGACCCCCTTTCCCGCATAACCGGAGAACGGGGAGCAGCGCGCTGGCCTGCCGTTGTGAGGAGTGAACCTGATTCTGCGCCGTTAAGACATAACCTCGGGCCGATTGAGCGGTATAAAAGGCGCCTGGAATCGAGGACTAAAGTGTCCGGTTTTTAGCCGGGATTTATAAATCCACCCGGTTTGCCTAGCCTTAACCTAAGGCTAACATTTTGGTCAGGGTTGGTCGCTTGACGTTTCTTCAATCTCGTCGGTAAGCTCAGCCTCTATCTGAAAGATATGCTGATGGTCAGCCCAGGCCAATTTCTTCTCAATGATGATGAGCTCCTGGTAGGACCACTGCCGGTCATCTACTGGCTTGATGGGGTTGCCCAAGCTGCTATACCATTCCGCAAGGCTCTCGAAGGCGGGTGTGTCAAAATCGACCCAGCCAGTTGAAATTCTGGGGAAACTGGCGATGACTCTGCCGCTCGACTGCCGTATGCCGGCTTCGAGGATTTCACGGGCCTGTTCCTCGCTCAAGACCTGGTCGAATATCTCCATCTGTGTATCTTCATACCATACCCCGCCGGTATAACCGCCCCACTCGTAGAGGCCGAAGCCACCCAGTTTGTACTGGCGGACGTATTCATTACCCTTGTTGATGTATACTCCGACCATCTCCTCCCAGTTTTTGGCATCCTGCCTCCCCGCCGGTGGTCCGCCGAGGATGAGGTCATAGCCGCTGTAGTTATACGGGTAGGGGATGCTTACGCCCTGCCCCGGGTCATACATTGTATCCAGCGCAATCACGGTGCCGGAGTAGGCTTCTCTGATTTCGGGCAGTGCTTCCTGCAGCCATTCACTCGCATCCTTATATTCCCAGACCAGCTTGGATGGTTCGTTCACCGGCGCAAAGCCCTCCGCCTGATATTTCTCGGCGATTTTTGCCCATTTGATGATTGCGGCATTGAATTTTCGTATCAGGTCGGCACTGCGGTGGTAGGCAGTGCTGGGGTCGGGCTCATCCCACTCGTAGCCTTTGCCCATATCCAGGTTGGGGTGCATTGGGTTGGGTACCAGGATTACCCTGAAGCCTGCCTTCTTCAGCGCCTGCAGGTAGAAAATGAAGGCATCATTGCCGAGGGACCTGGGTTCGCCGTCGTCCGGGTCAAAGACAATGTCGATTCCCAGCATAACGGTGTCCACACCGGCCTGCCTCAGTTCATCGGCATTGACCAGGTAGCTGCGTGCCTCATCAATCCGTGATGCCCAGGCACCACGGTAGAACGGCGAATAACCGGAACTACCCAGTTTAAAGGGCTCTCGGTATTCCTGCCACCAGAGGCTGAACGTATCTATCAGGGTCTCTTCAAAATTACCCGGTTTGCCCTCAAGTTCAAATATGCCGTCGCCGTCCGCATCTACCTCGAGATTGAGGTCGCTTTCACGCACGCTTTTGCTCAGGGCCGGCCGTTCCGGCGTCACTAGCAGTTCGGGTTTTATCTGGACTCGCGCTTTGGTAGTGGGAGTTATCGGCACGTTGGTATATTTGAGATAATGCTTCGCGTCCCGGGCGGCATCAGGCACGATGGCTTTTATTTCTGCGGTGCCGGTATCGGTTCCGGTTACTTCCAGCGTGTACTCCTGAGAAACATCGGCGTCAGGGATAAGGATGGTCTTGTACCCTGTGCCGGCGGGATGGATGTAAATGGAGCCGGGAATTTCCGTTTCCAGTACTCCCTTTTCATCGACGCCGACGTGGCGGCCCACTGAGTCGTAGACGTGGAGTTGCGCCGGGCTGAAGATACTGAATATGGCCAGCTTTGATAAATCGCCGGGTATGGGGATAAGGGACACCCAGAAAGGCTGCGGGTATTCCGCCAGTCCTGTTCCCCACGCCCCCGGGTTCGCCCATTTTTTGCCCGGACCGGCTCCTTCGTGCCACCGGGGTCCGAAGGGCCCGCGCTGCCCGAAACTCAGCCCCAGCACCGAGATGGAGAAGCCGAGGTACTCTCCCCAGTAGCCCTGAAAGTCCAGCCATTCCGACCCCTCGTCAGCCGTTTCCGGCAGCAGGACGACATCAAGCTGCTCCGGGGAAATAACCCGCCAGGAATCGAGGCCGGTGTCATCGAAATCGAGGCCCGACCAGTACTGTCCCGGGGTGAAATAGTTGGCGTGCGAGCCCCGGGCCGCGTAGACGGACGGGTGCGTGCCCGATACGAGCCCCTTGTCCAGCATTTCGCTCCAGGGCATGCGCTGGCCGGCCTGGTGCTGCGAGTAGGCCGCGAAGCTGGGCACGGCGTTGCTGTCCAGCAATTGTTTGGCGGTACCTCCCGGAAAATGAAGCTGCACAAGCTCCCAGTCGCCCTCGTGGATGTTACGCCAGTCGTTGAGATAGTAGAAGAGCCAGTACTGCAGCACCGTTGCGCCGGCACCTTCTTTCACCCGGGCGTAGACGGTGGGCGGATAGCGTGCTTTGTTCTCGTCATAGATAGCCTTGTATTGCTCGATGTCATTCGGTTCTGGTCCCAGTTCGGCGACATCCAGATAGTAATCGCTCTGCGACCATTGCTGCAGGTTGGAGATTGACGGCTTTGCCACGAAGGCGGGGTCGGTGATATCGCGCAGCAGCGAGAGGTCAATCAAAATCTGCACCGGGTCAGGCTCGAAATTCTCCCCGGCCTCCGACTCGTCGTTGAGGTGGATTACGGGGCAGAACTTATCGGCCAGCTGCAGGGCGTAGTTCTCGGCGGGTTGGGGTGCGGGAGCAGGAACCGGTGAAGGCGCCGGGGAGGGAGCAGGCGCAGGTGGTGGAAGCGGCTTTGGTGACGGCACCGGAGTTGGTTCCGGTTCCGGCGGCGCCTGCGGGCAGGCACACCCGATGGTGAAGATGAGCAGGAGTATGGTGAGGACAAGGCTTATTTTCATTATGGGTGTATTATAATGGTTTTTGGCAGGCGGATAAAGGGATAGTGCCTGGTTAGATAAAAAAGAAGGGGGGTGGGGTATTAAAAATGCCCCTCCCCCCTTAAAATCCGTGATTTTTTCGGTTATTCGACGGTGACGGTCAGATCAAAGGTCCAGACCGCCTCTTCTCCGCCCTGCCCGGGGCGGCTGTACTCCATGTAGACGGTGCTGGTGCCCTCTTCCAGTGCCTGGAAGAACCATACTTCCTGACCGGGCGTGCCGGGTGGGGGAGGTGGGTCGCCCTGGGGGGAGATGAATTCATGGCTGACCTGTTCCAGGATGGAAATGTCGCTGATGTTCGCTGTCTCGGACCACTCAAACCCTGTGGTTGGGTTGGAGCAGAGGGTTACCATCAGCAGGTCGCCGGCAACAACTTCCAGTTCACGGCTGGTATGGTTGGCGCTGGCGAATTCATCGCAGGATACCTCTACCTCTACGGAAGCCTCTATTTCCACTTCTTCCTCTTTTAGCTCTTCCTCCTCGTCTTCTTCCTCTATCTCTTCTTCGTCTTTGTCTTTGCCTTTATCCTTATCCTGTGGCTTGCCGGATTTTTCGCCCTGTTCGATGGACAGTTTCACCACCGGTTTCACCTGGATTTTCCCGGAGCCGGCGAAGATCACCGAACGTTCGGCATCGAAATCAATAAGCAGTGTGGTGGTTTCCCCGCTTTCCACGGTGAACGGGCGCACGATTTTCAGCTCACCGCTGGGAACGGTGGCTTCCTGCGGTTCGCCGTTGTCCACGGCTACTTCGGCTTTGTCAACGATGAGCCTTATCTGCGTGTATTTGCCGGCGGCCACTTCGCTGGAGCCGAAAAACTCTTCAATCCCTTTAACCTTGAGCAGGTCAAAGGTGGACATATTGTCCGAGATGTCGATTGTAATCCACCCACCGCCGTTCCCCTCTTCCTGCTCCTGTTCCTGCTCCTGAGTCTGGTTGCCGCTTTCGGACTGCTCTTGCTCCTGTTCCTGTTCCATTTCCGCGGCGGCGAGATGGACTTCCAGGCTGGAGATGGTGAGCAGGACGGCGGTTACGTTCTTATCAGGCGGGGCGTCCGTCACGTATACGTCAATGGTGCCCGAGGCGGGCTGTGACGCAGGTGTGGGCGTGGGTGCAGGAGATGGCGTGGTTGTTGGTTGTAGTTGATGGTACGGGCGCGGGCGTGATGGATGGCGTCTGCGAAGGCGCTGGCGTTGGGGCAGGCGCTGGTGCCGATTCCGGCGTGAGTTCAGGTGTGGGAACACATGCTGTGAAAACAAAGGCGAACATACTGAGCAGCATGACTCCGGCGAATAGTTTGATTCTGGTCATTTGGACCTCCTTGAGAGTTACATTTATATTATATAACGTATTGGATACAGGTTGGTTAGGTTGTTATCTGGGAAATTAGTACTGGGAGGTTAAAGAAAGGAGGAGGGGAATGAGATGCTATGCCCCTTGGATGGACTGTATATTTCCAGAAAAAACTAAGAAAGAGTGTCAAGATTGAACAGCTATTAGTAATAGAATCCCTTTCTCTCCAAGAATAACTGGGCAAGAATATATTTCTGCGTTATTGAATGACTCCTGAATTTTATTTCTAATAACTTCAATTCTGTCACTTTTTAATTTTTTAGATGGTATAGGAGTATACTGCTCCCCATTAAGGCAGGGTTGGAGATAAGAGAGTAAGATGGCTGGAGAAAGAGGAGTAACAGCCATGCCAAGACGCAAATGGGATCCACGGACCAAGACCACCGTAGTGCTGCAG
>JAUWLN010000111.1 GCA_030613665.1 Dehalococcoidia bacterium | reverse complement strand
TCAAAAAAGAAAAAAAGACCTTAAAGGAGCTGAAAATAGGGCTGTGGGGCGACCTGAAATACGGGCGGACGATACATTCCTTAATTTTCGCTCTGGCCAAGTTCGGTGCCAATATACTCTTCTACCCGTCGCCGGGGCTGGAGGTGCCGGAGCACGTCTTGGAAAAACTGACCATGGAGTATGGCGGCGAACTGGAAAAGTACGCCACCCGTGACACGGCGTCGAAAGAAAAGTTGTTCCCGCTTGATGCCATCTACCTGACGCCCAGCAGCCCGCACCAGCTGGCCATGATGCCCGATGTGAATCTTCAGGTGGAGTTGAAGACCGGTATCGATGCCCTTTACGTCACCAGGCCACAGAAGGAACGGTTTTCCGCCGCTGAGAAAGATAAAGAATTAAGAGAAAAATATCCCGTTGTTGATAAGAAGCTGCTCAGGGGCAGGGAGTTCAAAAAGACGCTGGTGATGCACCCTCTGCCCCGTGTCGATGAGCTGGCACTGGAGCTTGATACCGACCCGAGGAGCATGTACTTCAAGCAGGCGGCGCGAGGCGTACCGGTGAGAATGTCGCTTATCGCTCTTCTGCTGGGAGCTAAAGACGCGGCCATTCCGCAGGAAGCAGCGCCACCGATAGCTTACCCCGTCTACCGGCGCGATTACGGCCCGAGGTGCCCGAACCAGCGCTGCGTCTCGGTGCAGGAGACGGAAGTAAAATACCTTAAACCTGAATATAAAATCGTCAACCGCAATCCGCTCACCCTGCGCTGCGCCTACTGCGAACACGGTTTTGAACCGGAATACGTCGCCAGCTCTGACTGGCACGAGGGGAAAACGGCGACCAAGAAATACCACAGCGCGTCAAGCCACTGGGCAGGGAAGATAAGACCCGAGAACCTGATTGTCTTCCGCTCAAATCAAGACGCGGAAACCCTCGGCTTCAAGCCGAGTCGGTACGTTAAGATACGACGTCGTAGAAAGGGCACCCAGAAATGAAATCTTTGCTGATTAAAGACGGCCGGATTATCGACCCGGGGCAGGGCATTGACGAGCGGGGCAGCCTGCTGCTCAGCGAGGGGAAAATCGCCTGGCAGGGGGTTACCCCACCCCAGACCGATTATGACATCCTGTATGCAGAAGGGATGGTGGTCTGCCCGGGGTTCGTTGACCTGCACTGCCACCTCAGGCAGCCCGGTTTTGAGGAGAAGGAGACCATCGCCACCGGTACCCGGGCGGCGGCGAGGGGAGGTTTCACCACAGTCTGCTGCATGCCCAACACCAGCCCGCCTATGGATAGCAAGGAAACAATAGAGTACGTCAGGGCCGAAGCGGAGAAATCGGGCGTTATCCGGGTGCTGCCCATCGGCTGCGTGACCAGGGGCAGGAAAGGGGAGGAACTGACCGACATGGCAGCACTGGTGGGGGCCGGGGTCATTGGCTTCAGCGACGACGGCAGCCCGGTGAAAGACCCGGAAATAATGCGCCAGGCGCTGGAAAAAAGCAGGGAGCTAGGCCTGCCGATCATCGACCACTGCGAGGAGCTGTCGCTCATCGAGGGCGGACAGATGAACGAGGGGGCGCTTGCCGAACGGCTCGGGCTGCGCGGCATTCCGCCGGCCTCCGAGGAAATCATGGTGTCGCGGGACATCATGCTGGCCAGGATGACCGGGAGGCACGTGCACATTGCCCACGTCAGCACCGCGGGCGCATTGATGCTAATTCGAGATGCCAAGAAACACGGGGCAAACGTTACCGCCGAGGTCACTCCCCACCACCTCACCCTCACCGACGAGGAGTGCAACGGCTACAACACCAGCGCCAAGGTCAGCCCGCCGCTGCGCACGCGACGCGACAACCAGTCGCTGCTCAGGGGACTGAGAGACGGCGTCATAGATATCATCGCCACCGACCACGCCCCGCCCGCCCGCGCCGACAAGGAGTGCGATTTTATCAAGGCCGCCACCGGCATCAGCAACTTTGAGACCGCGTTCGGCAGTCTGCTCGGGCCGGTGCACAGCGGACAGCTCACGCTGGACATGCTCATCGCCAGGCTTACCTGCGACCCGGCGAAACTTTTGAAAGACAACCGGCTCGGGACGCTCACCATCGGCGCGCCCGCCGATATTACCATCTTCGACCCACACCGCGAATGGGCTGTGGACCCGGAAGCCTTTACCTCTAAAGGGAAGAACACGCCCCTTACCGGCCGGGTGCTGAAAGGCCGGACGATGGCCACCATCTACAATGGCAAGCTTGTCTACAAGGGTGATTCCGTTACATTTGTCGGGGAGTTATAGAATGACAGGACTACAAAACAGGGTGTCCAAGAGGGGTGAAACCCCCCTTACCCCAATAACCTCCCCCTCTTCTTTGAAGGAGAGGGGGACACAGGGGGTGAGGTAGATTACAAACAAAAAGACACTGCTGGTACTGGCCGACGGCTCGGTGTACGAAGGGCTATCTTTCGGCGCCGGGGTTGATGCCTACGGCGAGGTGGTCTTCAACACAAGCATGATTGGCTACCAGGAGATGCTGACCGACCCCTCTTACGCCGGCCAGATCGTGGTGCCCACGTACCCATTAATCGGCAACTACGGCACCAGCCCGCATGACGTTGAGTCGAATAAAATCCAGGTCAGGGGCTTTGTCGTCAGGGAGGATTGCGTGCAGCCCAACCACTACCTGAACCGGCAGACGCTGCACGATTATCTGCTGGAAAATAATATCCCCGGCCTCCACGGCGTTGATACCCGCGCCATCACCCGCAAGCTGCGCTCACACGGGGTGATGATGGGCTACCTCACCAGCGAAAAGCCTCCCGAAGAAGCGCTGGCGGAACTGAAGAAGCTGCCCGACTACGGCACCCAGGATTTTGTGAAGCAGGTATCCACTGACATCCCTTACCCCTGGGAGTCGGGTAATGCGGATAAAAACCTGCCCCACATCGTCGTGCTGGACTGCGGGCTGAAGTACAACATTTTAAGGCTTTTGAAAGAGCAGGGCTGTCGGGTGACCGCCGTGCCCTGCGCCACGTCGGCCAAAGACATTCTGGGAATGAAACCCGACGGCATTTTGCTGTCCCCCGGCCCCGGCGACCCCGAGCTTCTGGACTATATCGTTGAGACGGTTAAGGGGTTGGTGGACAAGAAACCGATGATGGGCATCTGCCTGGGGAACCAGCTTATCGCCCGCGCCTTCGGCGGGAGGAATTTTAAACTGAAATTCGGCCACCGCGGCGGCAACCACCCCGTCAGGGACTTGGCAACGGGCCGGATACACATCACCGCCCAGAACCACGGCTACGCCGTTGACCCGGACACGTTGAAAGATAGCCTTGAGGTAACGCATATAAATTTGAACGACGGCACGGTGGAGGGGTTGAGGCACCGGGAACTGCCCATCTTCTGCATCCAGTACCACTCCGAGGCCTCCCCCGGCCCCCTGGATAATACCTATCTCTTTGAGGATTTTATGAAGATGGTGAGGGGAAAAACCCCCCTTAATCCCCCTTTTTCAAAGAGGGAAACGACAACCTCTCCCTCTACGAAGGGGGGAGACATGATAGCTTCTCCCTTTGGTAAAGGGAGAATGAGAGAGATTCCAACGGGGCCTAAGGAGGTGAGGTAGAAAAGAAATGGCTAAGATACTGCTTCTTGATGGAGAAAATGTGAAGGGCAGAGGTATGTAAAATTATGTCACGAACTCTATTGAATATAATCGGCGACGATATTATAGGTGCAATATTCAAGATTGGCAACATCCATGTCCACCAGCTAAAAAATGGCGAATGGCACGCTTATGTCGTGGCTTGGGACGACCGACAAGAAGACATAATTGCCAAACAAGCTAGGGAAGTATATGTAAAGCAATATATGTCGGGACGCCATATAGACGTTGTTAAAGACGACAACGGTGACATCATCACTGGAGCCACCAGAAAGGAACTTATAAAAAAAATTAAAAAGGAATCCACCTCGTGGTGGATTATGTTTAACGTTTTCTGGACGAGGACATAATATTTGCACTTCGCGCCTTTGAAGGAGAGGGGGAAAGGAAAAGGGGAGGTGGAAAAGATGGGACAAAGTAAAAAGATAAAGTTGTTGCAAGAGCTTCTTGATAGGATACCTAACCTTGAGCAATTAAATCCTGGTAACGATGAATATCAGACATGGCTTGCTCATGTCGGGGTAACTCTAGAGGATTTATTTTGCAAAGATTCAACGGAGTTTCGTATGTTTGAAAATATCTATTTAGGATATGACCTTTGTAAAACAGACAAAGAGAAACAAAATTTATATATTTTCTGCTTGAATACTCACAAAAGTAACTTGCAATCTATCCTTGAAAGGCAAAAAAGGAGAGAGGAACTCGCAAAGTACTTTGGAGTTAAAAGGCTCGTAACAAAGTTCTGTTATGGAGCAAAGGACTCTATAGAAAACATCATAGCAAAGTTTATGGCAGAGAAAACTAAGTAGTTCATAGAGGAGTAACTCTTGAAACCCTCTAAAGTCCTGATTATCGGCTCTGGGCCCATAGTTATCGGGCAGGCGGCGGAGTTTGACTACGCCGGCACGCAGGCCTGCAAGGCCATGCGCGAGGAGGGCGTCACCTCGGTGCTGGTCAACTCCAACCCGGCCACCATCATGACCGACGAGGACATCGCCGACGTCGTCTATATAGAGCCGCTCACCGTGGAGGTGATTTCCCGCATTATAGAAAGGGAGCGCCCCGACGGCCTTTTGCCCACTCTCGGCGGGCAGACCGGCCTGAATTTAGCCGTAGCCCTGGCCGACGCCGGCATCCTTGATAAATACAACGTCAAAGTCCTCGGCACGCCTATCCAGACCATTCGCAACGCCGAGGACCGGGAGCTTTTCAAGCAGCTATTAATCAAAATCGGCCAGCCGGTGCCGCCGAGCTTCACGGTGAACACCCTTGAGGAGGCAAAAAAGGCGGCGGCGGAAATCGGCCTGCCCGTGGTCATAAGGCCCGCCTACACCCTCGGGGGGACGGGGGGAGGCTTTGCCCACACCCGGGAAGAACTGGAAGAGGTCGCCGGCGGGGGACTCGCCGCCAGTCCCATTCACCAGGTTCTAATCGAGCAATCGGTGACCGGCTGGAAGGAAATAGAGTACGAGGTGATGCGCGATGCCGCCGATAACTGCATCACCGTCTGCAACATGGAGAACCTGGATCCCATGGGCGTGCACACCGGCGACAGCATAGTGGTCGCCCCCAGCCAGACGCTGCCCAACAAGGAATACCAGATGCTGCGGACCGCCAGCCTGGATATTATCCGGGCGCTGGGGGTGGAGGGGGGCTGCAACGTCCAGTTCGCTTTAGACCCCAAGAGCCAGCAGTACTACGTCATCGAGGTCAACCCCCGCGTCAGCCGCTCCTCCGCGCTCGCCAGCAAGGCCACCGGCTACCCCATCGCGCGGGTCTCAAGCAAGATAGCGGTGGGCAAAAGGCTCGACGAGATACCCAACGCCGTCACCGGCAAGACCATGGCCTCCTTCGAGCCGGCGCTCGACTACGTGGTGGTCAAGATACCGCGCTGGCCCTTTGACAAGTTCGCCACCGGAGATAGGGTCATCGGCATGCAGATGAAGGCCACCGGCGAGGTCATGGCCATCGACCGCACCTTCGAGGCGGCCTTGCAGAAGGCGGTGCGTTCGCTGGAATTCGGCAAACGTTCCCTTCTCTGGGAAGACCCGCAGGGGGAGCATGACGCCGATATCGAAAAATACCCTCTCTGGCCCAACGATTTGCGACTCTGGGCGCTCATGGCGGCGCTGCG
>JAUWLN010000149.1 GCA_030613665.1 Dehalococcoidia bacterium | reverse complement strand
CGCTAACCAAATGAGCGATAATCAATTTGCAGAAAGGATGGTGAATGCCCGTTCCAATCTCTTCCAGCAAATCTCAAGGTTTGCTAACCGGGTTGCCTGAACCCCCTTTTATTCAGGCTCATTATTCGATTAGAATAGAGTGGCGTAGTCTCTTCCAAAGAAGTAGCCATGAGGGCCAAAGAACCTCAAGGTAACTAACTTGTCTTCATTCTGGAGGGGCAACTTTGCTCTTCCCTTCGCACAGTTTACAGCTCAAATGTGCGCTCAATAAAGTTATGCGGCTTTTGTTCTTTAGTAAGTCGTTCGGGCAATAGCGTAACCACCCTCTAAAATTCTAGTTTCTCTTTATATCCTTACCGCGATTCCTTTGTCCCGGAGATATTTCTTCACTTCCTGGATAGAGATTTCGCCGAAGTGGAAGACGGAGGCAGCAAGGACTGCTGAGGCCTTGCCAACGGCTACCGCCTCATAAAAGTGTTCCAGCTTCCCTGCACCACCGGAGGCAGTGACCGGTATCGTTACCGCTTCAGCCACCGCCCGGGTCATCTCCAGGTCGTAACCCTCTTTGGTGCCGTCAGCATCTTTGCTGGTGAGGAGGATTTCCCCGGCACCCAGTTCTTCCACCCTCTTTGCCCAGGTTACGATGTCGATTCCCGTGGCCTCGCCGCCACTTTTAACAATGACCTCCAGTCGGGGCAGGTTGCTGTCGGGGGGATTTTTACGCCCATCAATCGCTAACACCAGCTTATCTTTGCCAAATTCGGCAGCCGCCTGTTTGATAAGTTCCGGGTTTTTCACTGCCGCCGTGTTGATTGAGACCTTGGCAACCCCGAGCTCAAATAATTCTTTCATGTCCTGGACGTTTCTGATGCCGCCGCCAACAGCAAAAGGTATGGTCACTTTATCGGCCACTTTCTTGACCCATTCCCGCATGGTGCCGCGGCTTTCCACCGTAGCCATGATGTCCAGAAATACCAGCTCATCAGCCCCCGCGAGACAATATGCCTCGGCGGCTTCCACCGGGTCGCGGGCATCGCACAGGTTGACGAAGTTCACCCCTTTGACTACCCTGCCCTCCTTGACATCCAGACAGGGTATGATTTTCACTGATTTCATTCTTTACCCCTTAATTTAAAGATGGCAAGCGGCAACCGCTTTCCGCCCTAGCTACCTTGCCATTGTACCAGCTTTTAAAAATTGTTGTCAATAGTAATGTCAATTAAAATAGGGGATTAGCTAAAGAAACGGCGACGCGGGGCTATGAGACAGTGGTTCCCGTGAAGAGTGACGGTATCATTAATAAAGAGATAAACGGTCTTGACGATGCCGAATGTGGCGCTCCAGGTCAGGAAATTGTAATAGCAAAACCTTGGCGAGGAATGGTCGGGGTGAGAGGATTTGAACCTCCGACCTCATGGTCCCAAACCATGCGCGCTAACCGGACTGCGCTACACCCCGCCATTGCAATATTACCATAATGGTTATTCTGAGGAAGCTTCCCCGCCCGACTTGCCGGACAGCTCCGCCAGCTTGTTATATTCCCGGGTTACCCTCTCCTGTATCTCTTTAATGGTGTTCTCCGTCAGGTGGCGGAACCGACCCTGTGTCTTAAGGTAATTTTCCACCGGTTCCAGCTTGGTCGGGCTCAGGCTCATCTTGTACTGGCCGTTTTCAATTTCATACAGCGGGAAAATACCGGTTTTTACCGCCAACCGCCCGACCTTGATGGCGTCGTCAGTTGGGCAGCGCCAGCCGGTGGGGCAGACAGACAGTATATGTACGTAGGCTGGGCCGGGGGTTTCTACCGCCTTGGTGACTTTTTTCATCAGGTCGCGGTGGTAGCTGGGGCAGGCTGTAGCCACATACGGTATGTCATGAGCCGCCGCAATCGCGGGCATGTTCTTTTTCCAGGTTATCTGTCCCAGGCTTTCTTTGCCGGCCGGTGAAGTGGTTGTCGAAGCTCCATAAGGCGTGGCCGAAGACCTCTGTATGCCGGTATTCATGTACGCTTCGTTATCCAGGCAGATGTAGACGAAATCATGTCCCCTCTCCAGCGCTCCGGAGAGGGCTTGCAGGCCGATATCGCTGGTGCCGCCATCCCCGGCAAAAGCCACGATTTTTGTGTTGCGCTCCGGGATTTTACCTTTTTTCTCCATCGCCTTCAGGCCGGCTTCAATTCCAGAGGCTACCGCGGCGGTGTTTTCAAACAGGGTATGTATCCAGGGAGTACGCCAGGAGGTATAAGGGAACGGTGAGGCTACTACCTCCATGCAGCCGGTTGCGTTCACGATAATTGCGTTATTGCCAATGGCTTTGGCCGCCAGTCTGACCGCCAGTGCTTCAGCACAGCCGCTACAGGCACGATGACCGGGGGCGAAGGGCTCCAATTCGGTGATTTTGCCGGGTCCATGTACTGCTGTTGCCATCTTTATTCCCTCACTCCATAGATTTCAAATTCACGTTCGCTTCCCGTCCGGGCAATTTTGATACCGCGGTTTATCAGTTCCTCGAAACCGGCCATGGAAATATCCCTGCCGCCCAGGCCGCCTACGAAGCCTATGACTTGCGGTCGCTTCTCTTCTGCGTAAAGGGCTGCCTTTATCTCGGAGCAGACCGGCCCGCCCGGGCCGCCAAAGGAAACGGCTCTATCCAGCACGATTAGCACATCGATGTCTTTTACCGCTTTACGGAGTTCTTTGTACGGGAACGGGCGCCACAGTCGCAGTTTGAGCAGGCCTACTTCCTTGCCGTCATCTCTCATTTTGTCCACGGCTACCATTGCCGTCTCACTGTAGCTGCCCATCGTCAGCAGCAGGACTCTGGCGCCATCGGTCCGGTATTGCTCTATTGGTGAATAGGTACGACCGAAGACTTTGCCGAACTCCTGCCAGGATTCCAGCACGACATCCTTTGCCTTTTCCAGGTTTATTTCCTGTGCCCACTTTACCTCGGTGTAAATGAAAGGCGAGCCCAGGGCGCCCATTGTGACCGGCTTCTCCGGGTCCAGTGGTAGCGGGTATTTAAAAGGTGGCAGGAACCGCTCCACATCTTTTCTCTCCGGCAGCTCAATCGGTTCAATAACGTGGGTCAGGGCAAACCCGTCAAGGTGAATCATTACCGGCAGCAAAACCCTTTTATCCTCGCCCATGCGGAAACCGCAGATGACGTTATCAACCGCTTCCTGCCCGTTTTCCACGAATATCTGAATCCAGCCGGTGTCTCGAACCGCCATGGCATCGGAGTGGTCGCCCCAGATGCTTATGGGTGCGGAGAGGGCGCGGTTGGCCACCGTCATGACCATGGGATACCTCATCGCCGAGGCGACATAGAGAACTTCATGCATAAGTTCCAGCCCCTGGGCGGCGGTGGCGGTAAAAGTCCGGGCACCCACGGCTGAAGCACCCAAACAGGCACTCATCGCCGAATGCTCTGATTCCACCGGAATATAGGCGGCATTTAATTCACCGTTGGCGACCAGCTCTGCCAGGTGCTCCACGATATGTGTCTGAGGGGTAATCGGGTAAGCGGATACGACGTCAACATCGGACAGCATGGCGGCGTCAGCAACGGCGATTGATACTTCCAGGCCTTCACGTTTCGTCATTATTTCGCCTCCTCGACCATAGTAATTGCGTCTTTGGGACATTCCGTGGCGCAAATCCCACAGCCCTTGCAATAGAATAAATCAGCTTCAAAATACTCGTCTTTGGTTTTGGCGATACATCCCTCGGGACAGAAGAAATAACAGAGGGTGCATTTATTGCATTTATCGAAGTCGAACTCAGGTCGGCGCGACTTCCAGTCACCGGTTTTGATTTCAACGGAGTTTCCCGGTTTGGTGATAAAACAGCCGATTTCTATTTCTTTCCAGCTCAATTCACCTTTTGTACCCGGTTTCTCCTTCGTTTTTGCCTTGGCCATTTCTAGCCACTCCCCTATTTTCGTTTCTTCAACCGCGCGTTCCAATGCCTTGATATTGCGTTCTGCCAGACGCCCAAAGCGTTTCTCAAACGGTTCTTTAATAGACTCTGAAGAAATAACGCCGGTCGCTTTTATCATGGC
>JAUWLN010000053.1 GCA_030613665.1 Dehalococcoidia bacterium | reverse complement strand
GAATACTTCGGTGGAATAACCATCACCATATGTATATGGTCAGCCTGTATGTTGTACTTGACTATTTCACACCCCGGTAATTGCTCCATAACCTTCGGAAAAAGTTTGATCAGATACCCCTTCACGCCAGTATTCAGGATGCGATGGCGATATTTCGGTATCCAGACTATATGATACTCCGTCCGATATGATGCATACCCAGATAACCTGATTTCCACGCATCTATTCTACCACCTCATATCACCATCGCTACATTCACCCACGGGCAAGCCCGTGGAACTCTGCCCTTCGGGTTATTAGACATTAAAAAATACTTTGATTTTACTTAGGTAAACCCCAATCCCACCCAGTATCACCGCCCCCACCGCCGTAGCCAGGGCGATGAAAATGGTGGCATCATACCAGAAGCCGCCCGGGAAGAGCATGATTAAATAGTCCCTGCTCGGGTCAAGCTGCCAGAACTCGTTGGCGAAGCTCAGCAGGTGGAACTGGAGAAAAAGCTGGTCGAAGTTGAGCATTGTGCTCAGGCCCAGCAGCAGCATCAGGCCTAGAGTGAGGCCGCTGCCCCAGATAAGTCCCCGCGCTACCCGGCGTTTTCCTCCCAGCCAAAGGAAGAAAATGGCATAGACCAGCGAATATAAAAGCGCGCCCAGGAATATCCAGTAATCCAGTCGGAACAGCCCTTTCACGTCCTTCAGGTGGATGGCCTCTCGCTCGTTGAAAAGTGAGAAAGTCTGGCCGTCTTTGACCACGGTCACGTTGATGTACTCTTCACCGGAATTGAAGTAATGGATAAGCCCTCTGGCGGCTCCATCCAGCTCAGCATCAGACAGGCCCGTCGTCCGGCTCACCTCATATTTGTCGAATCCGTAGCGGTAAAGGGCCGGGCTGTTGGCCGCCCCGCCAATACCGGCCGAAAGCAAAAGTAATGGCAGGCAGAGAACGAAAAGCCATTTTGTGACCTTGTGAAAAACTTTCATTTTTTATTCCACCGGCTACCAAGATTTTACACTTTTTCCACCTGAAAATGATACTTCCACCAGAGGCCCCTGTGCTATAATGAGATAGATTTTCCATTTAAGGAGCCATGTTTACTCATCTTCATGTCCACACCGAATACAGCCTGCTTGACGGCATGTGCCGCATTCCGCAGCTGCTTTCAAAAGCCAAGGAACTTGGTATGGACAGCCTGGCAATTACCGACCACGGCGCCATGTATGGCGTTATCGAGTTCTACCGTACTGCCAGGGAAGTTGGTATAAAGCCTATAATCGGCTGTGAAGTATACCTCGCGCCGGGAAGTCGCTCCGGTCGCGACGCGGCGGACCGAAACCACAACCACCTCGTCCTTCTGGCCAGGAACTATACCGGTTACCAGAACCTTATCCAGCTCGTGACCAAGGCACACCTCGAAGGCTTTTACTACCGGCCGCGGGTGGACAAAGAGCTTCTGGAGCAATACCATGATGGGTTGATTGCGCTTTCCAGTTGCCTGAAGGGTGAGATACCGCAGCTGATTCTTGGCGGACGCCTTCAGGACGCCCAGCAGGCAGCACAGTGGTACCAGCAGGTATTTGGCGATTTCTACCTTGAGATACAGCGGCAGCCCATTTCCGAGCTTGAGCAGGTGAACCAGGTACTGATTGCCATGAGCGATGAGCTTGATATCCCGCTGGTGGCTACGAATGACATCCATTACGTCAGGCGGGAAGACGCGCAGGCTCATGACCTGCTCCTGTGTATCGGCACCAACTCCTCCGTCAATGATGAAAAGCGGATGAAGATGGCCTCGGATACCCTTTATCTCAGGAGTCTGGAGGAAATGGCCGAGCTTTATCGGGATATCCCGCAGGCTCTCGACAACACGGAGCGGATTGCCGAAATGTGCGACCTCACTCTGGAGTTCGGGCGGCTGCACCTGCCCGAGATCGAACTGCCGCCGGGGAAAAAGGCTGACGATTTTCTCGCTGACCTGTGCTACGAAAATTTGCCCCGCAATTACCCCCAGCCCACTGAAGAAATAAAAAAACGACTTGACTATGAGCTTGATGTCATTAAAAAGACCCAGTTTGCCAACTATTTTCTTGTGGTATGGGACATAATTTCCTTTACCAAGCAGCGCAATATTCTCTTCGGGGTGAGGGGCAGTGCCGCTGCCAGCATAGTCCTCCACTGCCTGGGCATCACCGCGGTTGACCCGATTGAACACCGGCTGGTCTTTGAGCGGTTCCTCAATCTGGAGCGCAAAGAGATGCCGGATATCGACCTTGATTTTCAGGATGACCGGCGTGACGAGGTTATTGCCTACGTGTCACAGAAGTACGGACAGGACCACGTGGCCCAGATTATCACCTTCGGTACGCTTGGTGCCAGGGCGGCCATCCGTGACGTGGGCCGGGCGCTGGGTATGGCCTACAGCGATGTTGACCGTGTGGCCCGGCTTGTGCCATATTCACCGACCATGACGCTGACAAGAGCGCTGAATGAGAGCAACGAACTCCGGAGCATACACCGTGATGACCAGGTAATCCGCAATCTAATCGACTCTGCACGGAAGGTGGAAGGGGTTGCCCGCCACGCCAGCACACACGCCGCCGGTGTGGTTATTTCCCAGGAGCCGCTTACCAGGCACGTCCCGTTGCAGTGGGGCAGCAGGGGCAGTAGCCAGGAATCGGTTATGACCCAGTTCTCCATGGGTGATATTGCCGAGATTGGGCTTCTTAAAATGGACTTCCTCGGCCTGGCCAACCTCACTATCCTGGAGAAGGCAAGGGAAATCATTGCGGAGAACCATGGCGTTGAAATCGACCTGCACAGCATACCTATGAATGACGCCAAGACATTCAGCCTGCTGTCTTCCGGGGAAACGACCGGGGTCTTTCAGCTGGAAGGGGCCGGCATGCGCCGCTATATCAAGGAGCTTAAACCGACCATGTTCAGTGATATCGCCGCCATGGTGGCGCTTTACCGCCCCGGCCCGATGGAGCATATCCCGACCTTCATTAGGGCGAAGCACGGCCTTGAGCCCATCCGTTATCCCCACCCCGCTCTGGAAAACATTCTGCAGGAGACTTACGGGGGGATTGTCTATCAGGACCAGGTGCTGTTCATCGTGAGGGAATTTGCCGGCTACAGCCTGGGACAGGCGGACATATTCCGCAAGGCGATGGGCAAGAAAATCCCCGAGGTGATGAAAAAGGAAAGGCGTCGCTTTATCGAGGGCGCCAAGAAGAATGGGTTCTCGGACGGGCTTGCCACCCAGGTCTTCAACCTCATCGAACCGTTCGCCGGCTACGCTTTCAACAAGGCACACAGCGTAAGCTATGCGCTTATTGCCTATCGAACAGCTTACCTCAAGGCGAACTATCCGGCGGAATGCATAACCGCATTCCTTACCATACACGCTGACCAGCCGGAGAAGGTGGCCAGCGCTGTTGCCGAGTGCCGCCGTCTGGGTATCAACGTGCAGCCGCCGAATATCAACCGCAGCCAGGTCAATTTCTCCATTGAAAAAGATGGCGCCGCACCCGACATCCGCTTTGGATTGTCGGCAATCAAAAATGTGGGTCCGACGGCAGTCGAACCCATTGTGGCGGAAAGAGGTAAAAACGGAGAGTTCAAGTCCATTGAAGACCTGTGCCGCCGTTGCGATCTGCGCGGCATCAACCGGCGGGTCGTTGAAAGCCTGATTAAAGCCGGGGCCTTCGACTCCCTGGGCAGCAGTCGGGCGGTACTGCTGAGCAATGTGAACCGCATCATTTCTCTGGCGCAGCGGGAGCAGCGGCTTCGGGAGACAGGCCAATCTACTATGTTTGACCTGTGGGGAGAAGAAGCGCCGGTGCCAATGTCCAGCCTTGACCTTGGCACAGTAGAAGACGTTCCCATGAAAGAGAAATTAGTCTGGGAGAAGGAGCTGACCGGGGTATACCTCTCCGAGCACCCCTTCAGCGCCGTAGCCGGCGAGCTGAGCGCTGAAGCTATGCTGGTGGGTCAGCTTGATGTTGAGCTGGTCGGGCAGACGCTGGACATCGTGGGTATGGTGGGGTCGGTCCGTCAGCTATTTACCAAGGAAGGGAACCCGTTTGCCAGCGTGATGCTCGAGGACCTCAGCGGGCAGGTTGAAATCATGGTCTGGCCAAAGGTCTATGCGGACACCAGCGAACTGTGGCAGGAAGGGAACATCGTTGAGGTGAACGGCAAGGTGAGGATGAGGGAGGACAGGGTGCAGTTGAGCTGTGAAGAGGTACGTCCCTACCAGGCTATGGAAGAAAAAACGGAGAAAGTGGTAACCGAAAAAGAAGAAATGGAGGAGGAGGAAACCGCCCAGTTGCCCGCTGTAAAAAAGCAAGAGAGCGAGAAGACTATGCCGGGAGATATGCCGGCGGAGAATCGCCGGTTGGTCATCAGCTTCAGCCAGACCAGTGATGCTGAGGGAGATAAGGCCAATCTGAATAAAGTGGTTGATATTTTGAGAAGCTACCCCGGGCACGATGAGGTAAAATTAAAGGTGGCTAACGGAAACAAAGTAACTCACCTGCGCCTTTTCGATATTCACGCCGACTACTGCCCCGAACTGCACGAGCGTCTGGTGGAGGTGGTGGGGGAGGGGGGCCTCAAGCTGGAAAAGAGGTGAGGGCGTTGACGATGCCTTCCGAAGAGATGCAAAAAGGTCATCGCAGGAGGCTCAGGGAAAAATTCCTGAAATCCGGGCTGTCCGCGTTCCACGACTACGAAATCGTGGAGCTGCTGTTGACGCTGGGTTCTCCGCGTAAAGACTGCAAGCCGCAGGCTAAAGAAGCGATAAAACGTTTCAAGACGCTGAGGGGAGTGCTTTCGGCCTCCGCAGAGGAGTTGCAGCAGATTGAGGGCGTTGGTCCGCACAGCGCCTTCGGCATCAGGCTGATTCAGGAGATGGCCAGGGAGTTTCTCAAAGGGAAAATTGTGGACCAGCCTTTCCTGAAATCATCACGCGAAATCTTTGACTATCTCTACCATGCCATGCGCGACCGGAAGAAAGAACTGTTCAAGGTTGTTTATCTCAGCAGCCAGAACCAGATAATCGAGGTGGCCGACCTCTTCGAAGGTACGGTGGACAGCAGCTCAATTTCACCGCGTGAAATCATCGAGGGGGCGCTTAAAGATAACGCCACCGCCCTGATATTCGTCCATAATCACCCCTCCGGCAACCCCGCGCCGAGCACCAGCGACCGGGAGATAACCAGGCAGCTGGTGTACGTCGGGAAAATCATGCAGATGAAAGTTGTCGACCATATAATCATCGGCAACGATCGGTATTACAGCTTTGCCGATGAGGGGCTTATTGAAGAATATGGAATGGATTTCCTGAACCTGAGGCTGCGGGGGACTTCCGAGGCGAAGCGGAGGATTTACCAGGCGAGGCTGGTAAGAGATAAGAGAGCTTGACTTTTATCCGCTGAGATAAATCTCCCAACCCCCGCATCATAATACCTGGCATAATGGTAGTAAAACCCTGTCCCGTCCAGCCTCTGCCCGGTGAACTTTCCGGGCAGGTATTATTCAAGAATATGGCACAATTGCTGCCAGTTTCAAAAATTTATCCCAGCTCCGGTTCAATCAGGCCGTAGTTGCCGTCCTGGCGCTGGTAAAGAACGTTGAACTCCTCGGTGTCAGTATTGAGAAAGAAGAAAAAGCTGTGCTCCAGTATTTGCATCTGTTCGGCAGCCTCAATCACGGACATCGGTTTCATGGCAAACCGCTTCACCTTGACTACTTCCGGCTGGAATTCCTGAACTGTTTCTATCTTGAACTCACCTCGCGCCAGTGAGTTACCTTTTCCTTTTTCATAGAGCTTTCCTTTCTGGCGCTCCAGCTGGCGGTCCAGCACTGAGATGATTTTATCGATTGCCTGAAACAGGTCTTCAGCACGCTCCTGGCTGTGCAGGCTGATACCATTGCCGGTCACGCTGGCCCGCACCATGAATTTCTGCTGGGGAGACCGGGTCTTTTCCTGGCTGATTTCCACGATGGACTCAATTATGTTGGGAAAATGGCGTGTCAGCTTCCCGATTTTGCGCTCGGCGTATCGGCGTACTTCCGAAGATATTTCCATGTTCTGTCCCATAATCTGCAACTCCATCTTTTCACTCCTGATGCTCAAATCTCTCGTGCCATGGCCAGCCCCCACACCGCCGCCGCCCCGTTCGCTTTCAACACCGCCGCGCAGGCATCCAGCGTGGTTCCGGAAGTGGCCACATCATCAAGCAGCAGCACATGACTTTTTCCGAGCCTGTTATCTCGGCAGGCGAAGGCATCGGCAATATTATGTGTCCGCTCCTCGATGGTCGCCGTCCGGGCCTGCGGAGGCGTATGCTTCCGGCGAACCAGGACATCATCCCGTACCGGTATATTTATCAGTTTCCCCAGCTCCTGTGCCAGCAGCCGGGACTGGTTGTAACCGCGCTCTCTCAATCGTTTCCGGTGCAGAGGTACCGGCACCAGGATATCGAAGTCCAGCGGGCTGGCGCTGAGGTATTCCTGCAGCATCCCGGCCAGAGGAGCTGCCATAGACCTCAGGTTCTGGTATTTGAGCTTATGGATTGCCTCACGCATAATGCCTTCAAAGCGAAACGGAGAGCGAATACCGTCTATGGCCGACTGCCATCGCACGCAATCGGGACAAATTACCCCGCTGGGCTGGGGCCGACCGCACCTTGGGCAGACGGGAGGCATTATTCGCGGCAGTGATTGGCGGCAGGCGGGACAGATAAAAGCTCCTTCCCGGCCGCAGCCGACACAGTACGGCGGGAAAATAAAATCGAGCGCTACCTCTCTTAGTCTGGCTAGCTGAGGAAGCACGACATCACCTAATTTATAAGGTTTCCCGGAGAATTTGGCGCGTTATCGGGCGCGACTGTTGTGCAACGTCCCACTCATTATGGACTCGTTAAGATAGACATCACCATTCCTGATTTTCAGGTTGTAGCCACATTCAGGATTGGTGCAAACCCAGGCTTTATAGTGAATTGCAGCCCCCTGACTGCCGAAATCGGAAAGGGGCACCAGGTCACCGGTCTCGCATTTCTGGCATTTGGGGAAACTGAACTGTTCCATGAGGTCCTCCTCCCATCCTTAAGTTGTTTTAAGTATATAATTAATCAGAACCTTTTGACAAGGTTTTTTTCAGACTGACGGCGGTAAGCTGGCGGTAAATGGCACCTTCTCTGGTCAGCTGGCTGTGCATCAGGTTGATGCTGTTCACCGTGAACTGATGGGCGGTCTCAAAACTGGCCCCGGCGATAAGCTGCCCGAAGCTCTGCTGCTCGGTTGGTGCTATCCTCTCCCTGACGCGGGCCAGGGTCAGGTGGGGGGTGAACGGACGCGACTCACGGGCAAAGCCGAGTGGTACCAGGTTGGACTCAATACGTTGCTGAAGCAGTTTCAGCCGGGAGATATCTCCCCCCACGCCTACCCAGACCACCCTTACCCGTTTGAAGTTGGGGAAGACTCCCAGCCCCTTTATCTCAAGCGAAAGAGGTGCTATTTCACGTGACGCTTCCTCGATGGCGCTGGTGATTTCGCTGATTTTAGCCGCCGCAATATCGCCCAGAAACTTCAGGGTCAGGTGTATGCTGTACGGGTCAACCCATTTCACCGAAGACTGCTTATCCGGCTGCAGACCGGCCTGCAATTCGGCAAGCGCTGACTTTACCTCGTGAGGCAGTTCAATGGCGATAAACGAACGTATCTGCTCCATAGTGTTTGTCGCCCGGCCATTGCCAAGGCTGAATTATTCCTGGTCTTAGAGCTTCAGTATTCGGCTGGCGTTACCGGATAGAATCAGGCTCTTCTCTTCCTCATTTATGGCTGCCGAATTGATTTCTTGGAGCAGGCGGGTCTGTGGCATCAGGGGGTAATCGCTGCCGAAGAGTATCTTATCCGCGCCGACCAGCTGGCTGACCAGGGAATATATCTGAGGCTGGTAAAGAAATGGCGAGGCGGCAGTATCGAAGTAGACGTTCTGCAATGCCTTCGGTACCTCGGGCATAAGCGTGTAAAACGGCAGGCCGCCCCCCCAGTGGGCACAGACGATGGTTACATCAGGGTATGCGGTGAGGAAAGGATAAAGCACATCCGGAGTGATGATTCCCTTGCCGGGATAGTCGTGGCCCACGGGCTCGGAGGCGTGGGTGAGGAGGATGAGCCCGTGTTTTTTAATTGCTTCCATGAATGGAGAGATGATGGACTCATCATTGAAGTCCAGCAGTTGCATGTCGGGTCGCATCTCACCGATGCCCTTGGCGCCGCCCCTGGCGCAGCGTTCAATTTCAGCGATGGCGGCATCGACCGACTGCGGCTGCACCATGCCGAAACCGATAAGCCGCTCGGGGTAGCGGGCGATTGATTCCAGAATATAGTCGTTGGTCTCCACGCACAGCTCATGGGTTATCCAGCCGAAATTGACGATGACCGAGACGTCAATGCCAGCTTTGTCCATACTTTCGATGAGGTCCTCGGTGGTAGCGATTTTGGCCTCTTTCTGCGAGTAGAGCAGCGCGAAGCATGGGTCGCGCTCGATGTACTGACCGCGCTTTTGCTTGACGCGGGGTGGGAAGACGTGAGAATGAAAGTCAATAATCATCGCCTGATAATCGCCGGGTACTCGGACAGGCTATTATCGCGGGCAATCTTGGGCTAGCCTTCTTTCTCCGGCTTCTCCTCTTCAGCCGAGGCTTCTGCCTCGGCCCTGGTCTTCGCCTCTTCCTCTGCAACCGCTTCTTCCTCTGCAACCTCGGGCACTTCCTCGATCTCCTTCACCATCACTTCGCTTATCTTCACCACCAGTTGCTCAGGGTCGGCATGGACCGTGATTTCCGGGTCAAGGACGATATCTTTGACATTGATGGCCTGGTCCACCTCTTCCAGCTGTGTGATATCAATATCAATCTGAGGCGGGACATTGGCAGGCAGGCACTCAACGCTCAAGCTGTTGATGCCGTGAACCAACATGCGCCCTTTGAATTTAAGCGCCGGCGCTTCTCCCACGAGTACAATGGGCACGTCCACAGCAATCTTCTCGGTTCGTTTCACCTGGTAGAAATCAATGTGCAGCAACTCCCTGGTAATAGCGTCGCGCTGAATCTCGCGGACAAATACGCTTTTCGCTCTTTCCCCATCAACCTCGAGGCTGACCAGCCTGGTCTTGCCGGCTTGAGCGAGCAGGTTCTGCAGTTCGCCGGTATCACACTGCAGCGCCGCCGATTTAACATTATTCCCGTAGAGGTGGGTGGGGGTTATCCCCTGACGGCGTAAAAATCTGGCTTTCTTTCCCAGCACCATACGGTGCGTTGCTTTCAACTTTAAATCTTCCACTCTCTGCTCCTTTTCCAAACCCCATTTAAGCATATATGGCGGGAAAAATCAACGTTGATGGCTGCCAGCGAATGGCTCTTTGTGATATTATAGAGGTTAAAATACGAGGACAAAAAGGTGACCGGAATGAAAATCATTGACCTGCGTAGCGATACCGTAACCCTGCCGACAGATGAAATGCGGCGGGCAATGTACGAGGCTGAGGTCGGCGATGATGTGCATCGGGAAGACCCCACGGTCAACCGCATCGAGGAACTGGCCGCCGAAGTGATGGGCAAGGAGGCAGCGCTTTTCACCACCAGCGGCACGATGAGCAACCTCCTGGGTGTCCTGACCAATACCCGCCCCGGCGATGAAATCATCGTCGGCAGCGAAGCCCACATACTCTGGTATGAGGTAGGTGGAGCATCAACGCTGGGTGGAGTGATAATCCGCACCGTGCCCAATGATGAGGACGGAAGGCTCGCTCCCGCTGATGTGGAGAAGACGATACGCACGGATAATATCCATTTTCCGAAGAGCACCCTGCTCTGTCTGGAAAATACCCATAACCGCTGCGGTGGGGCGGTGCTGACCAGAGAATATACCGGGGAAATATCAGCACTGGCGCATCAGCGTGGCCTGCTGGTCCACCTTGACGGCGCCCGCATCTTCAATGCTGCCGTTGCTCTCGGTATTCCTGCAAAGGAACTGGCGGCACCGGTGGATACGGTCAATTTCTGTCTTTCCAAAGGACTTAGTGCGCCTGTCGGCTCGCTTTTCTGTGGCACGAAGGAGGCGATGGAGAGAGCCAGAAAATGGCGCAAGATGCTGGGAGGGGGAATGCGGGAGGTCGGGGTCAGCGCGGCTGCCGGCATCGTGGCCATTGAAAAGATGGTCGACCGCCTC